>JANQHZ010000152.1 GCA_028282445.1 Candidatus Binatia bacterium
CCATTCCCAACCGAGGTAGGTCACCAGATCGGGATTGGCCGGATCACCGGCGAGCGCATTGCACTCCCGCACCGAGTCGATCGTCTGCTGCCACAACCGCGGCGTCAGATTTTCGGCGTGGTCGTTGATCGACCAAAAGTCGAGCGCCGAGCAGTGGCGCGCGAAATCGCAGGCGTCTGACGGGGGGCGGCTTCCCACGCCTCCGGCCACCGGCAGATTCTGCATGAAGGCATCGAAGCTGAAGGTGGTGTGGACGTGAAAATCGCCGAACAGAATCTGCTTGGCGCCTTCGGCGCCGAGAGCCGCCGCAGCCTCGGTCTGCCCTCGCGCACGTGCCGACGTCACCTCGGCCGAGCGTGTCTGCCTCGTCATTTCGCCGTCGACCTCGTCGCTGCCGAGCCATCCGCTTGCAGCAGCGTACAACCACAGCGCCGCGCTGAGGAGAGCCAAGAAAAGCGCTAGCAGGATCTTCTTCATCTAGCCCCCTCCCGAGAGCGACGCACAAACGGCGACGACGCCCGCCGCTTAGTCGCCGGCATGGCATGCGGGACGAAGGAAGGCGTCGAATCGATTGACATGGAAGCGCAGCCTCCTATATTGTCACCGTTGATGTCAATAGAGACGATGGCAGTCGGAGCAAGCGTCTCCGAGGCTAGACACGACGGTTTGAGGAAACGTAGGGCTCTCCCGGCCGCGAAGTGAGTTCGTGGAATGGCGCAGCAATTCGAAGATCAAGGTGGCATGGCGACGAGCGATCCGTCGCCGATCCTACGCTGGATCACCTCGAGGTTCGTAACCCTACTGGCGAGTAGAGCGAGCCTCGAGCGACGCCGAGCCCGAGTTGAGAAGAAGCGACAGCGTGCCGGCCATTCGCACCGCGTCGAATACTTCCACCAGATCGACGACGGCTACAGTCATCTCGCGGCACAGCTACTGCGCCCGCTTCTCGAGCGCTACGACGTGGAGCTGGTTTTCCACCTCGTCACATCCGAGCCCGGACGGAACTTACCCGAGCCGGAGCTGCTCCTTGCGCTCTCGCGCTACGACTCGGCCGTGGTGGCGCCGCACTACGGCCTGCGATTCCCGCAGGGCGCGGCGCCGGCGCAGCCGGAGCTGGTTGAGCTCGCCGGGCGGATCCTCGCGGCTGCACCCCCGGCCGAGATACCCGAGATCGCGGTTGCGGTGGGTGACGCGCTCTGGGCGGCGGATGCAGCCGGCATGGACGCTCTCGCCCAACAGTACGGCACGGTCGCCGCAGCCGAAGCTTCGGCGCGAATCACGAGCGGCAACGCGCGGCGCGCCAAGCTAGGCCACTACTCGGGCGCGATGTTCTATTACGGGCGTGAGTGGTACTGGGGAGCAGATCGGCTCTACCACCTCGAAAAACGCCTGGGAGATCTCGGCGCTCGTCGTGGAGAGAACCCGGATCTGATATGTCCGCGTCCCGAGATCGAGCTCGGTCCTTTGCGCGACGACGGCTCTCTCACGTTCGAGATCTACCCCTCGCTGCGCAGCCCTTACACGTCGGTCATCTTCGACATCGCGCTCGACCTGGGCGCGAAGACCGGGGTAAACACCGTCGTTCGTCCTGTCCTTCCCATGGTGATGCGCGGGGTTCCCGCCACACGCCAAAAGGGTCAGTACATCTTTATGGACTCCGCGCGGGAGGCGCGCACGCTCGGACTCGACTGGGGGAACTTCTACGACCCGATCGGCGAGCCGGTGCGCAAGGCGTATTCTCTCTATCCCTGGGCGATCGAGCAGGGAAAGGGCAACGACCTGCTGAGCAGTTTCCTGGACGCAGCGTTTTGCAAAGGCGTCAATACCAACAACGAAGCCGGTCTTCGCAGCGTCGTCGAGGCGGCCGGTCTCTCCTGGGACGTTGCTCGCGGCATCGTAGGCAACCGCGACTGGGAAGACACTCTCGAGGAGAACCGGCTTGCGATGTATGAGTTCGGCTCGTGGGGCGTGCCGAGCTTCCGCCTGCTCGACGAACGAGGCGAGCAAGTCCTGGCGCTGTGGGGGCAAGACCGGCTGTGGCTCTTCTCCCGCGAGATCCAGCGCCTGCTCCGCGACCGCAAAGGCTAAGATCGCGAGCCACCTGATCTACGCGCGAGCGTTCTTTCAAACACAAAGACACGAAGCCACGAAGGGCTCTCGGGAATCCTCTTAGTGCTTTTGTGTATTCGTGTCTTTGTGTTGAGAGAGTAGGCTGGAGCAAGCGGGCAGCGGGGATGGGCGCTCAGCCGGTTCGTTCATCGATCGGAAATTCCACGCTCGATGCGGTGCCCTATGATCGCGAGCCAGGTGTACGCGCCGGCATCCTTTCAAACACGAAGGCACAAAGACACAAAGTCGCCAAGGATCACTGTTATCCTCTTCGTGACTTTGGGTCTTGGTGCCTTTGTGTTGAGAGAGTAGGCTGGAGCAAGCGGACAGCGGGGATGGGCGCTCATCCGGCTCGTTCATCGACCGGGAAGTCCACGCTCAATACGGCGCCTATTGATCGCAAAATTCGGTGTGCGCGCGGTCGTCTTTTCGAGCACGAAGGCACAAAGACACGAAGGCACGAAGGGCTCTCCGGGATCCTCTTAGTGCCTTTGTGTTGAGAACAATGGCGTGGAAGGGCAGCGGTTACCTACGCTAACGCTGCGCTAGCGCTTGTCGGGCGAGGCCGATTACGAGGAAGAGCAGGGCGAGCACCCATCGCGGGTCGCCGAAATGGAACCACGGATCGATCGGGTAGGCGATCGTCTTTGCAATCGCGGCGATCTTGAAGTCGTGGCGGTCGGCGAACTCGGGATTCGCAGCGATCTCCATCAGGTCTCGGCGACTGCGGTAACGCATCATGCCCGCTTGCGACCAGGTTTCCATATCCGCGACGCCGTCGAAGCCCATCAGATCCATCGTTGCACCCGCCGCCCGA
>JANQHZ010000184.1 GCA_028282445.1 Candidatus Binatia bacterium
GTCCCAGGCCGGCAGACTCGCTTTCCCCGATTCAGGCGCGCCGGGAGTGGGGTCCTTGGACAAACCCGCCGGCAGCTCGATTCGCTTCGTCCGGATACGCAGGACGCGTGCGCGCGCCACCTCGGTCTCCCCCGACCGCAACGACAATCCCAACACCTGTACCTTGCGCCCCGGGCGCTCGACTGAAGCTTCTACGGCAAGCGGAGCGAGTGGCACCGGTCGCAACAGCTCGATCGTCAAGCGCGCCGCCATCAGCCCGGCGCCACCGTCGACTCTCTCCGCACACGTCGCCAGCAAGGCCGCCGGCGCGCCGCCGTGTTGAGCCCGCGGATCCCACGGGCCCCGGGTGAGGTCGGACGGGACGAACAAGTCACCGTCGCGCTCGTAGAGTGCGGTCGAGGGCTCCATCCGCGACAAGCAACCACCGCCGCTCGGCTCGGTCAATCCTCGACCCCCGCGGATGCCGGCTCCGTTTCGACGTTCCTGGAACACCGCGACATCGATCTTGAAAGTTACCGCGTAAAGCCCGAGACTCGCCAGTCTGATGCAGATCTATATCGACGGTGCTTGGGTAGCTCGCAAGGACGCCAAGGTCTCGGTCTTCGACCATGGCTTGCTGTACGGCGACGGTGTTTTCGAGGGGATCCGCGTCTACTCACGACGGATTTTCCGCCTCGACGAGCATCTCGAGCGCCTCTACCGCTCGGCCCATGCGATCGCTCTCGACATTCCGGTCCCGATTCGCGAGATGGCCGCGATCGTCGCCGAGGGAGTCGCTCGCAACCGCTGCGAGGACGGCTACATTCGCCTGGTCGTCACTCGTGGAGAAGGCGCACTCGGGATCGATCCGGCTTCATGTCCCAAGCCCTCGATCATTCTGATCGTTGACCAGGTCGCGGTCTACCCGCGCGAGCTCTACGAGGGAGGCGTCACCGTCGTCACCTCGCCGACTCGGCAAGTCTCGCACGAAGCGGTCGATCCACGCATCAAGTCGCTCAACTACCTCAAGAACATCCTCGCCAAGATCGACGCCCGGGTCGGCAATGCGCACGAGGCGATCCTGCTCAATCGCGAGGGGTTCATCGCCGAGTGCACCGCCGACAACCTCTTCATCGTGCGCGACGGAGAAATCCTTACGCCGTCGCCACAAGACGGCGCGCTGGAAGGCATCACCCGCGGAGTCATCCTGCAACTCGCCGCCGACGCCGGGATCGCTGCCAAGGAGGCGAGGCTGACGCGCTATGATCTTCACATCGCCGACGAGGCGTTCCTCACCGGGACCGGCGCCGAGCTGATGCCGATTGCCAACTTCGACGGACGGGCGATCGGTAGGGGTACGGTCGGACCCATCACCACCCAGTTGCGCGAAGCGTTCAAACGCCTGGTTAGAATCGAGGGCGAGCCTGTTTGGCAGGGTGAAAGCGGAGCCAACAAACCGAAGTACTCGCCGACGCCGTTGCAGTGAGCGCCGTGGACCTCTCGCGCGACCTCCTTCCGGGAGACGAGCTCCACGAGTACCTGCACTCCTTGCGCGCGCGCGGCCCGGTCGTCGAGGTCACGTTCGCCAAACGACCGGCTTGGCTGATCCTTGCTTACGAGGAGCTCGCCGCGGCGTTCCGCGACGAAGAGACGTTCCCAGCGGGTGAACAGTACAAACGCACGATCGAGCCGATCCAGGGCCGCATGTTCGAGAGCATGGACGGGCGCGAGCACCACATCCATCGCAAGCTCGCCACTCCCGCCTTTCGTTCGCGCGCAGTCGAGGCGTTTCAGGAGGAAGGTCTACGCCCGCTCGCGCACGAGCTGGTCGATCGCTTCGCCCACCTGGGCAGCATCGACCTCGTGCAAGAGTTCACCAGCATCTTTCCCTTCCTCGTCATCGCGAGACTGCTCGGAGTCCCGCGCGACGCCGAGCGCAGCCTGATGGGGTGGGCTCTCGGAATCTTGCGGCTAGACAAG
>JANQHZ010000215.1 GCA_028282445.1 Candidatus Binatia bacterium
GGCTGCTGCTTGCGACGGCAGCTTCGGCGCTCGAGTTCCGCGAGGAGCCGTACCGTGTCGGCATTATCGATGTCGGCGATCCGGTGTTGCTCGAGTATCGGGAGCTCACGGCCGAGATGAATCTGAACAACGAGCTGCGCGACTGGATTCGGTCGTACGGCCGACCGGAGTATGCCGAGTTCCAGAAGGTGGCCGGTTCGGAGCCCTTCGTTCCCTACGAGATCCGGCTCTACTACATCGAAGGCCGGCGTTATGTGGCTTTCGGACGGATTGCCAACATTCCGTACTTCCGGGATTTCGGCGTTCGCAAGTACGTCGGCAAGCTCGACTCGTCGATGTTGCAACGCCTGCTGACCGCCCGACCGCTCGCCGAGGCTTCGGCGTTGGCGTCGGCGCCGCCGCCGCGGCCGAATTACGCCGAGCCGCGCTACCAGGCGCCGGCCCCTGCGCCGGTGGTGGTCGAACAGCCGGCGGCGGAAGAGGTGGTCGAGATCATTTCGCCGCAGGAGCCGGTTGTCGGGGAAGTCGTTGCGGCCGAGGTCGAGGGCGAAGTCGTCCAGGTCGTCGAAGAAGAAATCGTCATCGAGCCGGCACTCGAGGGCGAAGAGCCCTGAGTAGGGCCGCGATTTTCATTCGGGTGATCCCTGTCGCCCGAATTCCAGGGAGCTGAGGACCGCCTCAGCTCCCTTTCTTTTTGCCCCGGCTGCGGCCGTGGGCGACGACCTCTCCCTTTCGGCGGCCGGCATCGTCGACGCTCAATCCGCGCGCCGACTCGAGGGCCGCGGCGGCCTCGAGATCGATCGCTTCTCCGAAGCTCGTAGCGAAACCGCGATCGATGAGTCGTTTGTAGGCACGCAGGGCTGACGGTTGGGCGGCGAGAATGTCGGCGGTCAGGCGCTCGGTCTCGCTCCGCAGCTCGCCGGGCGCGACGACGCGGTTGACCAGACCCCAGTCGTAGGCGGTGCGGGCGTCGAGGAACCTGCCGGTGAAGGAGAGCTCCTTGGCGCGGTTGATCCCGATCAGGCGGGGCAGTCGCTGACTGAGTCCCCAGCCGGGCAGGATCCCCACCCGCGCGTGGGTGTCGGCGAATGTCGCATCGCTCGATGGGACGATGAAGTCGCACGCCAGAGCGAGCTCGAAGCCGGCGGTGACGGCGGGTCCATTGACCGCCGCGATGATGACTCCCGGGAACTCGGCGATCGCCGGGATGAGCTCGCGGCTGATGTCGGCGCCGGCCGAGGCGGCGTCGGCGCCGGATTCTCCCTGCGCCAGCTCGGCCAGATCGAAACCGGCACAGAAGGCGGAGCCGGCGCCGCCCAACACCACGACGCGCGCCCGTTCGGCGATCGAACGGAAGGTGGTGGCAAGAGCCCGGCGCAGCTCCCGGTTGAGCGCGTTGCGCGCGTCGGGCCGATTGAGGGTCAGCCGGTAGGCGCCGTTCGATTCTTCGATCAGGAGGACTTCGGACATGTCGGAAGGCGATCGTGCCTGAGGCGAGGCGGTACGCCAAGCGGCGAGAGCGGACGGTGGGACCGGTTCCGAGGGTGGCGGCAGGGGCCGAACACCGCGTAGGGCGGTCCTCGGACCGCCGCCTGTCCGGCGATGCGAACCAATTGCGGCGGCCCGAGGCCGGAGAGCCGTGTAGGGCGGTCCTCGGACCGCCGCCTGTCCAGCGATGCGACCCGACCGCGGCGGCCCGAGGGCCGCCCTACGATGGCCGCGCCACACGATGATCGGGCGAGTCGCCGGCCGCGATCTTCTGTTGTTGACACCGGGCTGGCCCGTTGGTAGCCAGTCGGCGGACAGGAGGAACGACCAGTGCTTGCTGCAGCCGGCCCCAATACGCCTCTGGCGCACTTCATCTATATCCTGACGCTTCCGGACAACATTCCGATCGTCGGGCTGATGGTGCTGTTGTTCTACTTCACCTATCTGGCGATGAAGGAAGCGCGCAAGAACGACGAGCTCGAGCGGCAAGGTCGCTTCGACGAGATCGTCGGCAAGATGCAGGAATAGGGCGCCCGCGCGGCGCCCTCCGCCCGCCGCACCTCGCAGGGTGCGGACCGGCCGTCACCCCACGGCGTTTGCGGCCGTGGCGATCTCCTTGCGCAGCTCTTCGGTGAGCAGCCCGTCGTTCGGCTTGCGTTGCCAGAAGCGGTACCAGGGGATCGCGTCGTTCTTCTCGCGTTGGAAGGCCTGGATCGCGTTGACCAGTACCGGGTCGATCTCGCCGTTGACTTCGCCCATGTACTGCTTGAGCGTCGTCAGCTGCGTCTGAACTTCCTTGACGACTTCGGGGTCGACCTCCTGCTTGAGAGCCGGCGTGTCGAAGTCTTGGATCGATGCCTCGATCTCGGCGGCGGCCTCGCGCGCCCGATCCTCGGCGCTCGGCGCGTTGCAACCGAGCGCGACGCTGAGGAGCGCCACGCTCGCCAATGCGGTTGCCTGTCGTAACGTCATGCTCCCCCCTTGCGCGACTCAGATGATCTTGTTGAGCGGATACTCGATGATTCCCTCGGCGCCGGCCTGGCGCAATTCCGGGATCAGGTCGCGGACGACTTGCTCGGAGATCACGCTCTCGACGGCGAACCAATCCGTGCCGTAGAGCGGCGCCACCGTCGGCGCGGTGATGCTCGGGATCTTCTTGACGATCGCGTCGAGAGCGTCCTTGGGGACGTTCATCTTGAGCCCGACCTTGTCCTCGGCCTGCATGGCGCCGTTCAACATCGTCGAGATCTGCTCGATCTTCGCTCGCTTCCACGGATCGCTCCACGCTTCGTTGCTGGCGATCAACTGCGGGTTCGATTCACACATCTCGTGCATGATCTTCAGCCCGTGCGCGCGGATGGTGCTGCCGGTCTCGGTGACCTCGACGATTGCGTCGACCAGTCCCTGAGCGACTTTGGCTTCGGTCGCGCCCCAAGAGAATTCCACCTTGACGTCGATATTGCGCTCGGCGAAGTAGCGCTTGGTGTAGCCCACCATCTCGGTTGCGATTCGTTTGCCGGCGAGCTGCTCGAGCTCGGTGATCGGCGAGTCGCCCGGTACCACGACGACCCAGCGAGTCGGACGCATGCTGGCTTTCGAGTAGATGAAGTCGGCGACGACGTGGATGTTCGAGTCGTTCTCGAGCGTCCAGTCCTTGCCGGTGATACCGGCATCGAGCGCGCCCTCCTCGACGTAGCGCGACATTTCCTGCGGGCGAGCCAGGACGCAACGAAGCTCCTTGTCGTCGACGTCGGGGAAATAGCTCCGGCTACCGCCGTGGATCTTCCACCCCGATCGCTTGAAAAGGTCGATCGTGGCCTTCTCGAGGCTGCCCTTGGGAATACCGAATGTGAGTTGGGACATGAATGAACCTATCTGCCTTGAATCAGGTCGAAACGGTGGCGCGCGGGATGCTCGCCGCCCGGTGCGCAGCAGGATTGGCGCTGCACTTCCTCAAGCTACCGGCGGTTACCATACGCCTTTCGACGCCGCAACGAGAGTCGGCCCGGTCGTGCCCGCTCAGACGACTGTCTTCGCCACTTCGGACCGGGAGATCGCGCGGATTGCACGGCGATCAGGGGGGCGATAGATGGACGGCCATGCGCCTCGACGAGATTGCCAAGGCTCTCGACTGTGAACTGCGGGGAGCTCCGGACACCGAGATCGCGCGGGTATGGCCGATCGAGTCGGCCGGTCCCGGCGACCTCTCCTTCATTGCTCATCCGGGCTACGTCCGTTACCTCGCCACCACCCAGGCTAGTGCGCTGATCCTGACGCCCGAGATGGAAGACGTGGAGCTTCCGACCCTGCGGACCCCGGAACCGCGACTGGCCTTTGCACGCGCTCTGCGACTGTTTTACGAGCCGCCGCCGCGCCGCGAGGGGATCCATCCCTCGGCAGTCATCGCGGAAGACGCGACCATTGGCGACGGTGCTTCGATCGGCCCACACGTGACGATCGAAGCGGGCGCGGCGATCGGTTCCGACTGCACGATCGGACCCGGGGTTGCGATCGGCCGCGGTGTCCGCATCGGCGACCGCTTCCGGGCGTACCCCAACGTCGTGGTGTGCGAGGACGTGACGATCGGCGACGATGTCGTGCTCCACGCCGGGGCGGTGATCGGCGACGACGGATTCGGCTACGTGCCGAGCGCGGCCGGCAGGCTCGAGAAGGTCATCCAGGTCGGGACCGTGGTCATCGGCGACGACGTCGAGATTGGCACCAATACGACCGTCGATCGCGCCGGGGTAGGGGAAACCCGCATAGCCAACGGCGCCAAGATCGACAACTTGGTTCAGATCGGCCACGGCTGCGAGGTCGGTGAGTACACCGTCATCGCCGGTCAGGCCGGTCTGTCCGGCAGCACCCGCGTCGGTGCGTGGTGCCAGATCGGCGGGCAGGTAGGCACGAAAGGGCACCAAACGATAGGCGACCTGGCGCAGGTGGCGGCGAAAGCCGGAGTCGCCGGGGACGTCGAGGCGGGAGCGGTGGTCGGCGGGTTTCCGGCCTTGCCGATTGGCACATGGCGGCGAGCGACCGCGGGATTCGCCCGCCTGGGTGAGATCCTGCGTCGATTGCGCCGCCTCGAGCGAGCCGTGGGTGCCGACGATTCGAGCGACGGTCCGCCTTGATTTCGATAGGTTGCACGGGTAGCTTCCGGGGAAGTCAGGGGTGCGACGCGTATGAAGATCCGCGTCCGAGATGTCGGCGAAGTAGCAGAGGAGGTCGAGTTCGAGCAGCCGGTGTCTGGGCTCAACGCAGCTCCAGGCAGAGTGGCGGCTCGCGATTACGAGTGTGCTGATCCGGCGCGGGTCGGCCTGACCCATTACCGCGCCGGCACGGATCTCTTCTTCGACGGAACGATCGACGCGACGGTGACCGGCACATGCGCGCGCTGCCTGGAGGAGTTTCGGGTGCCGGTGGCGACCGACCTCCACTTTCTGGCGACACCGCGGGGTGAGGGCGAGGAGCGAAGCGAGGCGGAGGATGTGGACGTTACGATTTACGATGGGGAAGAGGTAGATTTAGGTCCGCTGGTATGCGAACGCATCCTGTTGAGCCTTCCGACGACGCCACTTTGTGGAGAAGACTGTCGCGGATTATGTCCGCGATGTGGGATCAACTTAAACCAAGATCAGTGTGAGTGCCCTGCGAGTGAGGGAGATCCGCGAATGTCGATCTTCCGGAACTTGCGAGTAGGCCGCTAAAGGCGGTCAACAGGAGTTAGAAAATGCCCGTTCCAAAGCGTAGAACATCCACTTCGAAGCGGGACAAGCGTCGCGCCCACGATTCGATCAGCGCAACCAGGCCTGTCGAATGCCCGGATTGTGGAGAGCTCATGCTTCGCCACCGGGCCTGCGCCCACTGTGGGCTGTACCGCGGCCGTCAGATTATCGAAATCGACGATTGAGATCTCGTTGAGCGCCGGGTATCGGAACCACCGCGGCGACGACGTTTGACGAAGTTCGGAGAAGAGGAGGAGCGAGGGGATGGCGTCAGCAGTTGAGACCAAGGTCAAGGAAATCGTTTGCGAGCAACTCGGGGTGAGCGAGAGCGATGTGACGCTCGAAGCTTCGTTCCTCGAAGACCTCGGGGCCGATTCGCTCGATATCGTCGAGCTGGTGATGGCCCTCGAAGAAGCTTACGACACCGAGATTTCCGACGAGGAAGTCGAGAAGATCCGCACCGTGAAGGACGTCGTGAGCTACATCGAGAGCCAACAGGGCTGAACTCGGCGGCGTTGCCGGTCGGCGGCAACGCCGTGCTCGATCAATCCGCGGCTGCGGGTTGCCGGCGAGCGCGAAGGCTCGCCAGGAATTCACCGTCGAGGTGGAACGGCTCCGAACGACGTAGGATCGTGTCGGCGGCGACGTCGGCCGTTTTCGGGTAGTCGATGTTGTAGTGCAGCCCTCGACTCTCGCGCCGTTTGATCGCGGAGGCGATGATCAACTCGGCGACGGTGGCGAGGTTGCGCAGCTCGATCAGGTCGCCGGTGACGATGAAGTCCCAGTAGTACTGGCGGATCTCTTCGCGCAATGCGGTGATCCGCTGGTGGGCGCGCGCAAGCCGGCGGTTGGAACGCACGATGCCGACGTAGTTCCACATGAAGCGTCGGATCTCGTCCCAGTTCTGCGTCACCACCACCGACTCGTCACTGTCGACGGCGCGTCCGGGGTTCCACGGCGGCAACGCCGGCGCCGGCTCGGGAGACGCGGCGATCAGCTCGGTGGCGTGGCGGGCTGCGCGCGTCGCGAAGACGATCGCTTCGAGAAGCGAGTTCGACGCCAGTCGATTGGCGCCGTGGAGTCCGGTCATGGTGACTTCGCCGCCGGCGTAGAGACGCCGCACCGGGGTCGAACCGTCGAGATTGGTCATCACACCGCCGCAGCAGTAGTGCGCTGCCGGAACCACCGGGATCGGCGTCGCGGTGATGTCGATGCCGAAGCTCAGGCAGCGTTCGTAGATGGTCGGGAAGCGACGGCGCAGGAAATCCGCATCGTGGTGGGTGATGTCGAGAAGGACGTAGTCGAAGCCGCGGACCTTCATCTCGTTGTCGATCGCGCGCGCCACGACGTCGCGCGGCGCCAGCTCGGCGTCCGGGTGGTAGGCTTGCATGAAGGGAGCGCCGTCCGGTCGCTTCAGCACGGCCCCCTCGCCGCGCAGTGCCTCGCTGATCAGGAACGACTTCGCCTGTGGGTGGTACAAGCATGTCGGGTGGAACTGGACGAACTCCATGTTGGCGATCGGGGCGCCGGCACGATACGCCATCGCGATCCCGTCGCCGCTCGCGATATCCGGGTTCGATGTGTAGAGGTACACCTTGCCGGCGCCGCCGGCGGCGAGCATGGTCGCGCGGGCCGAGACCGTCCTGACCGTATTCGAGTCGAGGTCGAGGACGTATGCTCCCCAGCAATCGGTGTCCTTGGACAGGGGGTCGAGCTTGCCGGCGGTAATCAGGTCGATCGCCATGTGGCGCTCGAGCACCTGAATGTTGGGCTCTTCGCGCACCGCGGCGGTGAGTGCGCGCATGATCTCCGAGCCGGTAGCGTCGGAGGCATGCAGGATGCGGCGGTGGCGGTGGCCCCCCTCCATGCCGAGGTCGTAGTCTCGCCCGCCGTTTTCGCCGCGCGAGAATTGTGTTCCCATCGCGATCAGGTCGCGGATGCGATCGGGTCCTTCGCGCACGACCACATCGACGGTTTCGCGACGGCAGAGGCCGGCGCCGGCGCGTTCGGTATCGGCAACGTGGGCGTCGAAGGAATCGTCGGGGCTCCACACCGAGGCGATCCCGCCCTGGGCGTACGCGGTCGCGCTTTCGGGAAGCCTGCCCTTGTTGAGGACGATGACCGACCCGGACTTGGCAACCCGCAGCGCAAACGACAGCCCGGCGAGACCTCCGCCGATTACCAGGTAGTCTGCTTGCATCATCTCTTTGGGGGGAGCCGTATCGTCTAGCTGCGCGTTGACTGCGCGCCTGCGCAAGCGCTTTGGTAAGCCGGCAGCGTCGAGCAATCGTATTCTACATCAAGGACTTATCGGCGTTGGCGCGAGCGGGCAAGGCGCCAATTGTCGATTGACCGAGTCGTGGTTTGCTCGTATCCTCCCGGGGTCATGACGAGATCGTATCTAGTGGGTGTGGCACTGGCGGTGGCGATATCGCTGCCGTCTGGGGTGGCGGCCGAGATCTTCATGTATCGCTCGCCGGATGGTTCGATTCACTTCAGCAACGCACCCGCGAAGCGCGGATACCGGAAATTTTCCAATCACCACCGCGGTTTCGCACCGCGGCGGATCGTCGACCGACCGCACCATACCGCATTCGACGGGATCATTTCGGACGTGGCCGGCCGCGAAGGTGTCGACCCGGCGCTGGTCAAGGCGGTGATCCGGGCCGAGTCGGGCTTCGTTCCGACGGCGCGGTCGCCGAAGGGCGCCCTGGGGCTGATGCAGCTCATGCCGTCGACCGCGAAGATGCACAACGTGTGGCGAGCGTTCGATCCCAACCAAAACATCGCCGGCGGGGTGAAGCACCTCAGCATGCTGCTCGAACGCTACCGGGGCAACGAGCGTTTGGCCCTGGCCGCGTACAACGCCGGCGGTGGCGCAGTGCAGCGTCACGGCGGGGTGCCGCCGTATCGCGAGACGATCGAGTACATTCAGCGAGTCTTTCGCTACCGCGACCATTATCGCGCCCAGTTCTAGCGGTGCGGGGAGCAGGCAGCAGACCGCCTGCGGGAGACGACGCTGAACGCCGCCAACCTGATCACAGGCGCCCGCATCGCGCTCGTGCCGGTGCTGATCTATCTGCTCACCGACGACGGTCGGACGAGTAGCTTGCTCGCGGGGCTGACCTTTTTCCTGGCCTGCCTGAGCGACTTCTTCGACGGCTACCTGGCGCGCCGACACGACATGGGGACGGAGATCGGGAAGTTTCTCGATCCGCTCGCCGACAAGCTGCTGGTGGTGTCGGCGCTCATCATGCTGGCGGCGATGGAAGATCCGCGCGTCCCGGCCTGGTTGGTCGCTCTCATCGTCGGACGCGAGTTGGCGGTCACGGCGCTGCGCACGATCGCTCTACAGAGCGGCATCGTCTTGGAAGCCGACGAGCTCGGCAAGTACAAGACGACTTACCAGATGTTCGCGCTACACGGCCTGCTGTTGCACTACCCGTTTTGGGGAATCGACTTTCAATCGGCCGGGACCTGCTTCCTCTGGGTGTCGGTGATCCTCGGGCTGTGGTCGGCGGTCCAGTACCACGTGCGGGTGATTCGTCAGGTTCAGGCCGCACCGTCTTGAAGCGGAGCCGGCGCGGTTACGGCAATGGCGCCATGAACACGAGCAGGCGCAGGCGGTTGGATCCGTGGTTGACGACGCCGTGGGGTTCGCCGGCGGGTGCCAGAACCACCCCTCCGGCCTCGACGACTCGTTCTTCGCTGCCGATGCGAATCGTGCCGGCGCCCTCGACCACGTAGTAGATCTTGTCGGAGCCGTCGTGGCTGTGAGGGCTCTGCTCCTGACCGGGCTCGAAGCAGTAGACGTCGCAAAACATGCGATCGGTGGTGAAGAGGTTGTTCTTCTTCATCTTGGCGTCGGCAAACGCCGACGCCCGGTCGACGTCGTGAAAGCATTCCATCGAGAGCTCCTCTCTTGCGGTCGTTGCGGGCGAGTGGCGGGTCAGAGGGCGGTGGCGATCCATACGATCGCGGCCAGTAGAACGAGGCTGACGATCGCGACCACCTGGATGCGGGTCAGCATCGAGTCGATCCACTTGGGGTCGGGCTCCTCGCCGAGCTCGACGCGGCCGACCAAGCGGTTGCCCAAGCCGAACGCCATATACGTCCCAAAGATGATCAGCACGAAGGTAGCCAGTAGCTTCCAGAGCAGCACCACCCCCATCGCTTCGAAGAATCGTTCGCGCAGGGCCTCTTTGTACGCGGTGAGCGAGAACGCCCCGGTCATGATGATGACTCCGAGCACCGCGATGCAGAAGGGGTCGTAGATCTTCATCGCCCGCGCCGCCTGCTCCAGACGGCGGGTCGGATCGGACTCGCGGCGCGCACGTGGAATGTAGTACGCCGCGACCGCGACGGTCGCCGCCGCGTAGAGGACGGTCGTAATCAGGTGAATCCAGCTCGAGAAGGTCACGCTTCGCTCTCTCCCGGCCCCGGTGTCTATCGCGGTGCCGCGGCAAATGCCACGTATGGTCGGGCGCTGGGCGGCCCTGAGCAGCCTCGCCGACGGTCCCACATTGACTACCCCAGGGGTTGCGGATAAGCACCAAAGGACTAGCGTGTAAGGCGTATGGAACTCAAAAAAATCACCTCCAACGAAGGCGGCGAGGCGCTGTTGGAAGACAGCGTCATCCTGACCTCCGTCGACAAGGCGGTCGGTTGGGCGCGCAAATTTTCACTGTTCCCGTACCCCTTTGCGACCGCGTGCTGCGCCATGGAATTCATGTCGCTGACGATGTCGCCGTACGACATCGATCGCTTCGGCGCGTTGTTGCCGCGCTTCACTCCGCGGCAAGCCGACTTGCTGATGGTGATCGGCACGGTGACCTGTCGCCAGGCGCCGGTGCTCAAGCGGGTCTACGAGCAAATGGCCGAGCCCAAGTGGGTCATGTCGTTCGGTGCCTGTGCCTCCACCGGCGGGTTCTACGACAATTACACCACGGTACCAGGGATCGACATGGTCATTCCGGTCGACGTCTACGTGCCGGGATGCCCACCGCGGCCCGAAGCCGTTCTCGACGGACTGATGGCGCTGCAACGCAAGATCCAGGGACAGAAGCAGAAGGTCGCTGCCGAAGTCTCAGAGCCGGTCTGAGCCGACCCTTAGCCTCATGTCCGAGAAGATTCTCCTGCGTCACGAGGACGTCGAAGGCATCCGCGATCTCGGCGTCTACGTCGACGACGGCGGCTACGCCACTGCCCGCAGGGTCATCGGCGAGATGGAGCCCGAGGCCGTCGTCGAAGAGGTCAAGTCTTCGGGATTGAGAGGGCGCGGCGGAGCCGGTTTCCCGACCGGGATGAAGTGGGGCTTTTTGCCCAAGGACAACCCGAAGCCTCGCTACCTCCTGGTCAACGCCGACGAGAGCGAACCGGGGACCTTCAAAGATCGGCAGATCATCGAGAACAACCCGCACCTGTTGATCGAAAGCTCGGTCCTGGCGGCTTTCGCGATCCAGAGCCACACGGCGTATATCTACATTCGCGGCGAGTTCGCGCGCGGGGCCGAGATTCTCGAGGAGGCGATCGCCGCGGCGCGCGAGGCGGGCCACCTCGGCAAGGACATTTACGGCAGCGGCTTCGACCTGGACCTCTACGTGCACCGCGGCGCCGGAGCGTACATCTGCGGCGAGGAGACGGGACTGATCGAGTCCCTCGAGGGCAAGCGCGCCTACCCGCGGGTCAAGCCTCCTTTTCCCGCGGTCTACGGGGTCTTCGGGGCGCCGACCATCGTCAACAACGTCGAGACGCTCTGCTGTGTTCGTCCGATCCTCGAGCGCGGGGCCGAGTGGTTCAAGAGCATCGGCCCGGAGAAGAGCCCGGGGCCGAAGCTGTACTGCGTCAGCGGACACGTCGAGCGGCCGGGCGTATTCGAGTTGCCGATGGGGACCAACCTCAAAGACCTGATCTACGAGCACAGCGGTGGAATCCGCGGCGGCAAGGCGCTCAAGGCGGTCATCCCGGGTGGGTCGTCGGTGCCGGTGCTGACGGCTGACGAGATCGACGTCGACATGGACTTCGACTCGGTAGCAGCAGCGGGCTCGCTGCTCGGATCGTGTGGGACGATCGTCATGGACGAAGACACCTGCATGGTTCGGGCGCTGCGAATCATTGCGCGCTTCTACCATCACGAGTCGTGTGGCCAGTGTACTCCGTGTCGCGAGGGTACGGGCTGGTTGGAGCGCTTGCTGCTCAACATCGAGAACGGCGGTGCGACCGAACGCGATCTGGATCTGCTCCTGCAAGTATCCGACAATATGATGGGCAATACGGTTTGTGTGTTGGCCGACGCTGCCGCGATGCCGGTCAAAAGCTTCGTCGAGAAATTCCGCAGTGAGTTCGAAGAGCACGTGCGGCTTGGCGGGCGCCGCCAAGACGATGCCGCGGCGCAGCCGGCCGCGCCGAACGCGTAGCGTTCGACGATCGTGAGTTAGAGAGATGCCGACACTCGAAATCGACGGCCAGTCCGTAACAGTCGAGGATGGGGCCAACTTGATCCAAGCTGCGGCGCAGCTCGGAACCGAAGTCCCGCACTACTGCTATCACCCCGGCCTTTCGGTCGCCGGCAACTGCCGCATGTGTCTCGTCGAGATCGAGAAGATGCCGAAGTTGCAGATCGCGTGTAACACCAGGGCGACCGAGGGGATGGTGGTTCACACCCAATCGGAGAAGGTCCTGCGGGCGCGTGAATCGGTGCTCGAGTTTCTCCTCGTCAACCACCCGATCGACTGTCCGATCTGCGACCAAGCCGGCGAGTGTAAGCTGCAGGACTACTACATGGACCACGACCGGCAGGAGAGCCGTACGCCGCTCGAGTCGAAGGTCCAAAAGGGCAAGGCGATCGATATCGGCCCGCTCATCATGCTCGACCAGGAGCGCTGCATCTTGTGCACGCGTTGCACGCGCTTCCTCGACGAGGTCACCGGCACGGGCGAGCTCGGCATCTTCCAGCGGGGTAACCACTGCCAGATCGACGTGTTTCCCGGGGTCGAGCTCGACAATGCCTACTCGGGCAATGTCGCCGACATCTGTCCGGTCGGCGCTCTGACCAACAAGGACTTCCGCTTTCGAGCCCGCGTCTGGTACCTCGAGAGCACGCCCTCGGTCTGCACCGGCTGTGCGACGGGCTGCAACATCGATATCCATCACCGGCGTGACGCCGTGTATCGATACCGGCCTCGTTTCAATTCCGACGTGAACAGCTACTGGATGTGCGACGAGGGGCGGCTCAGCTACAAGCGCCACCAGGGCGAGGGGAGGCTTCTCCAGCCGGTCAAGCGCGGCCAGGGCGATTGGCAGCCGATCGACTGGCAGCAGTGTCGCGCCGAGCTCGACGCCGCTCTGAGCGGCGAGGGTGGCATTGGAGCGATCGT
>JANQHZ010000256.1 GCA_028282445.1 Candidatus Binatia bacterium
CACGGAAGTCCACGTCCACCTGGACAAGGTTGCATACGTCGACCACGCCTGTATCGAGCTGATCGAGCGTTGGCACGAGGCGCACCCGGGAACCGTCTATCTCGAGACCGATGGGCTCAAGAAGCGCAACCGGTCGGGCTTGTACGCGGCCTGATAAGGGATCCGCGGGGACCAGGGGCGTATGTCGGAAGCGCCGGATGACGAAAGGCCCGTGGCCACCGGTATACTTCGCCACGCCGCGGCGTGGCTGAGCGGTTTTTCCATCTTGGTAACCTTCACCCTCGCGCTGTTCTGCGCGATCAACCTAACCGTCGACTGGTGGGGGCCGGCTCTGCAGCGGAGCCTGCCCGGCTCGGAGTGGATAGAGCCGTTGGCAACGGCGTATCCGGAGCTCGACCGAGGGGAGCTCGACACCCTGGTGCGGGAATCCTGGCAGGTGTTCGTCGCCGATCCCCTGGTACAAGTACGAGAAGCTGCCACCTCGGGCCGATTCGTGAACGTCACAACCGAGGGATTCCGGCTCGGTTCCGATCCGGGTCCGTGGCCTCCCAACGATGAGGCGTACAACATCTTCGTCTTCGGCGGCTCGACCGCATTCGGGTACGGCGTCGCCGACAAAGACACGGTGCCTTCGCGACTCCAGCTTGCCATGCCCGCGGTCGGCGGCAGGCCGGTGCGGGTCTACAATCTCGGTCGCGGCGGCTACAACTCCACCCAGGAGCGAATCGCCTTCGACAAGTGGCTCTCGATCGGACCACGGCCCGATCTCGCAGTGTTTCTCGACGGGCTGAACGACTCCTTCCTGCTCGCCGACACACCGACGACGACGTTGCGGATGACCCAGGAAGCCGAGGCAGAGGTGGCCAACCCCTATCTCCGGATACTCCGAAGCCTTCCGCTATTTCGATTCCTGCAGGAGCGTGCACACATCGACTGGGTGCAAACTCGCCTCGAAGCCATCGGTCGTGACGGCAACGACGTCCGCGAGTCGCTGCAGGCAATTCGAGATTCCATGGCGGGTCGCCGAACCGCCGCATCCGAGCGGGTGGTGGACCGATACTTGGCCAATCGAGAGGTGATCGAGGCACTGGGGCGCGCCTACGGGGTTCGCACGGCCTTCGTCTGGCAACCGGTTCCGATGCCGCTGAGCAGCTACGACGTTCTTCGTGCGCGCATGAGCTCCCTGGAGCGGAGAAACAATCTCATCTGGTGCGCGCACATCGGGCAGAACGAGGACACCGCCGCCAACTATGTCGACTCCGTACACTACAGCCCCTCGATGGCGGACCGAGTGGCGCGATGCATTGCCGACGGCCTCGTGCGGCGCGGGATCATGCATTGACACCACCGCGCGGGCGATTCAGTCGGAGGCGACTTCGTAGAACGCTTCGCTGCCAACCGTGTCGACCTGGATGAGACGGTGCGGTGTTGGATGCCAGGCGCTGTTCGCTTCGCCGAACGTGAATACTCCTGGGGTGTCGGTCTCAACCAGAGTTGTGCCCGAGTAGACGATGCCGGAAGAGGAGGCGATTGACTCCGGATCGACCTCGGCAGCCGCCCAGTCCCAAATCTGCCCGCCCCAACCGTTGTAGAAGTAGTAGCCGGGATAGCGCTGGGCGAGCAGTTCGGTGTAGTGGCCCCCGGTCGTCCCACCGCTCATGAAGTTGCCCTGCTGTAAGGCGTGGGGCACGGATGACGATCCGTGATAGATCACTTTCGTCCAGCTGCCGTAGTCTTGCACGAGCTTGCGTTGAACCTCGCCCGCACGTAGCTCGACAAACAACGGCAGCGGGACGAGGGCCAGGAGTATCGCGATCGCGACTCCGACGATGGTCAACACGCGATCGCTGGCCCAACGTCGCAAGATGGGCAGGCGTTCGATCAGCATCCACAAGAGAAGGCCGCTACCGGCCCTCGCCGGCGTCATGTAGTGGCTGTCCGGCTGCTTGGTCACCAGGAGGAACTGGGCCGCGCCGCAGAGGGCGAGTCCGGCGAGTAACCGGTTGTCCATCGATTGCAACGAATCCGGGTTGACCATCACGACCCTCGTCAACAAAACCAGGGCCAAAGCGACCGACGAAGCGAAGATCAGGTCGCCCGCTGCGAGCGTCGCGAGGTTCGCAAGCAACGTCGACAGCGAGTCGAAACCCGCCTCTCCCTGCCCGTATCTTCCCTGACGTGTGGCGAGACCGATGACCCAGCTCGCCAACTTCGGGTACTGAGGCCAGATCGGCGACGTGCTCAGGAGAAAGCCGGAAGCGCAACCGGCACCGAAGGCGATCAACTGCCGAAAGCTCGACATCATCATGAGGGGAACGAAGAGCAACGGCGCCGCCGTCAGCTTGACGGCGGTCGCAACCCCGACCAAGAACCCGCCGGCCGGCGCAAACCACCGCGAACGACGATCGGCGGCCAGGACCAAGGCCAGGATCGCCGCCACCAAGCTGACCAAGAGGCACTCTGTGGTGATCGGCACGAGCCAGGCCAGATCGCCCGTGACGATCGGCAGAGCTTGGACGATCAAAGCCGCACCGGCACTTCTCGTGCGACGGTAGACAACGTAGCCGAGAGCCGCCGATGCAGCCGCGTAGAGGACCATCAGGCTCGCGAAGATGACCCGGACATATACCCCGGGCTGCTCGATCAGATCGCCGGGGAGGCTCCCCTCACCAACCACGGCGTTTACCGCTCGGATCGAAACGGCGCCCAGGATCTGCAGCGGTGTGCCCGGGTGATCGACGTGCTCGATCGGTAGACCGATGGCGAGGTTGAGGGAGTTGAAGAGGTAGTGGTACCCGGGATCCGGGTACCGTACGCCCGACGGCCCAAGCGCGTAGACAAGAAGTGCCCCGTAAACCAGGATCGCGACCGGGATCGCGTAGATGCGCAGGCCCTTATCGGCGGTATCGCTCGCGCGGCCGGATCGGGGGTCCGATACGGCTGCCTGGCCGTTACCCTGCATCGACCAGCTCGGCGGTTCCCAAGTCCCAGTGCGGAAAGAGCTCGGCCAGCCTAGGCAGGCTATCAGTCACGACAGACGGGCGAGGCGGACGAGACGAGCACGGCTATCGGTAGGTCCATGCAGGTAACCGGTGCGAAGTTCACGTATACATCCGCTAGTACGCAGCCCGCTTCGCAGTCAAGGACGATGGGTTGCGCCGCGTCCTCGAAGGCGGGCCAAGGTGTTTCCTCGCGAAAGCATGCTTTGATCATCGAAGCATTCGAGCTAGGGAGAACTCATGAGCCAAGCAACGAAACCCCGCCCCCTCCCCTCGACCGGGCAGTGCAAGCTCGATCCCTACTCGATCCCGCTCGAGGAGATCGATGTTTCGGACGCGGAGTTGTTCGAGACCGATACGCAAGGGAAGTTCTTCGAGCGCCTGCGCCGCGAGGACCCCGTCCACTACCGTTCCGAGAGCGAGTTCGGGCCCTTCTGGTCCGTCACCCGCTACGACGACATCGTGCACGTCGAGAAGAATCCCGACG
>JANQHZ010000832.1 GCA_028282445.1 Candidatus Binatia bacterium
CCGAAGCCCGAGACGTGCAAAGCGATCGGGTCGACGAAATTGACGAAGCCGCGATCCGGCATGAGATGCCGAACCGGTGTTCCATCGGCGAGCAATGCCTCTTCGCCTCGAAGTAGAGGACGAAGGGTCTTCACGTACTGCTCGAACTGAGCGATCTTCTGCGGACGGCGGTTCATCATCCGCATTGCGGTATTGCCCGTTCCGACTCCGAGAAACGTCCGCCCGGGCGCCAACGCGTTAATGGTACCGATACTCGCCGCCGTGACCGCCGCCGGTCGCGTGCCGGTGACCGCAACGCCGGTTCCGATGCGAATGGTCGAGGTCGCTCGCGCCGCCAGCGCGAGCGCGGCGTAGCAGTCCGACCAGATCATCTGGCTGTCGGCCAGCCAGGCGTGCGTGAAACCAAGTTGCTCGGCACGCTCGATGTAGCGAATGTCGCCAACGTGTGAGGCGACGCAGATCCCGAGTTCCATACCCCCCGGGTATGGCACGGGCAGCGCCGGTGCAAGGCCGCGCCAGCTGTCCCCTGAAAAAGTAGGGCGGAGGCGAGAATGAGGGATTGGGGAACCCGGCAAGGCGCGAAACCGAAGGCAAAGCCAACCGGGCCGCTCTGCGCAAGCCCGCACTCTACTCGGGAAGCGCCACCGGGAAACCGACCGGTGAAGCCGAGCGCGCCGTTTCCGCCGGATCGAGCAACTCGTCGAGCACGAAGTCGATCTCGGAGACGCGCTGCCCCGTTTCGACATCCAAGGGGGTTGGGAAGAATCCGCACGCATCCTCGATATCGCAGATCAGCTGGTCATCGTCGCGGTCGGTGCCGGCGACGACTACATAGCGCCCCGGTTCGAAAATCCCGATCTCGTAGGTGTACGCGTCCAACGACGAAGTCGAGGTCACCGCTACGGGGTCCAGGGTATCCTCGTCGAGCGCAACCACGAAGACGACCCCGACATCTCCGGTCGCCTGATCGCCAACCGCAACCGACACCTCGATGAAGGCCTCGGGTTCGCCGACCGTCGCATCCGACTCGACGCGGATGATCCCGGTCGAGACTCCGTCCGGCAACTCCGATCGATCGACCTCAACCGTAACCAACACCGGCGCGGTGCCGGCAGCGGGTCGAACGTCGATCCATGGAACATTCGCTGCGATCGATGTCACCTCGAGCTCGTCGCTACCGGGATTGGTCACCTCGAAAGTCAGCGAGCGGAGAAATGTGTCGAAATCGAGCGCGGACACCGAGAGCCGCAGCAGCGAGCCCTCGAGCACAGCGCCACCAGAGACCTCCACGGCGGCCGAGACCGCGGCGGAAGCGTCGATCAACCCATGGCCGAACTGGTCGTCTCGCCCCTGCAAGCCGAGGTCGCGAGTAATTCGCCGACTCGTGTCCGGGTGAGCCCCTTCAATCAGCAGGTCGATATCCTCGGGGGTCAACTCCGGATTCGCCGCCAACATCAGGGCCACGACCCCGGCCATGTGAGGGCTCGCCATCGACGTCCCTTGCAAGAAGACGAAGCTGAACTCTCCGCTATCGTCCGCGAGTGTGCTGAGGACCCCATCGACGAAGCCGTCGCCGTTGTTGTCCACCCGTGCATTGCCGCCGGGCGCGGCAACATCGATACTGTCGCCGAAGTTGGAGTAAGGCGCCCGGCTGGAAGTCGCGTCCACCGCGGCAACCGAAATGACTCCATCCATGGCCGCCGGATAGGAAGGTTCACCACTATTCTCGTTGCCCGCTGCCGCCACGACGACCACTCCCGCGCGGCGGGCGGCTGTCACCGCGTCTTGCAGTGTTCGGCTGAAGCCCTCGCCACCCAGACTCATGTTGATCACCCGGGCCGGCTGAGCAGGCACACTGTCGGAGGCGTTTGATAGGCCGGCCGCATAGCGTATCGCCTGCGCGATATCACTATTCGAGCCGCCTTCCGTGCCGAGAACGCGCAGCGGCATGATCCTGGTCGCCCAAGTCACTCCGGCGACGCCGCGCTCGTTGTCGGTGGTCGCACCGACCGTGCCCGCGACATGGGTTCCGTGAAAGCTGCTCGACTCTCCGCGCGGGTCATCGCCTGGGTCGGTCGGGTCGGGGTCGATGCCGTCGTCGTCGTTGGAATTGCCGCGACTCGAGATGAAATCGTAGCCTCCGGTCAGTCGGTCGCGCAGGTCGGGGTGATCGACGACACCCGTGTCCAACACGGCCACGGTCACATCGTCCGAACCCACAGTTCGATCCCACGCTTCCGGAAGATTGATCAAGGAGTAGTGCCACTGCAGATCGAAGAACTCGTCGCTCGGCGTCAATGCTCGGGCATACAGGTAGTTCGGTTCGGCGTACTCGACGCGCGGGTCTTCGTTCAACGAACGTACGGTCCGCATCGTCAACGCTCGCAAGGCTTCGACGCGCGCTGCCGCCGGATCGATCTTGCGCATCGCGCTGGCAGCTGCGGAGAGCGGCAAGGTCAAGGACATCTTTTCGACCCCGGGCGGAAGCATCTCCCGCTTCGCAAGGTCGTGTGTCCGCGCCAACGCAGACGTAGCCGCAAGGTCCCCAAGCTTATGCGGCACCATCTTCACGAGGACCTCGCCCGCAACGAAGCGCGAGTTGTGGGCGCCTCTTGCCGATGGCGCAGTCGCGTTTGCGGCGAGCGAGTACGCACTCGCACCGTCAAAGGCTCGAACACCGACGAAATACGTTCCGGCCCGCGGAGCGCGCACGATCTCGGTCGAAATCAATCCCTCCGAGAAATCGATAATCTCGCCGGCCTCGTCGAGAAGAAAGAGATCGAGATCGTTGAACAGCAAATCGTTGGCCGCGATCGTCAGGGTGATGCGAACCGCGCCCACGGTACTCAAGCGATACAAATCTCCGATGACGACATTCGGAAAGTCGCGCAGCGAAAATCCGGGGTTGGAAACTCCGACCGCCCCGGCAACCGTCGCCCCCTGACTCATCGACTGCGCACTCTCGAGGTCATCGTTGGGCTCGATCTCGAGCATCTGGTCGGGGGGGATGATCAACGACCCGCTGATCGAGCTGACAGGAGTCGGCGGCGGCTGGTCGGAATCGTCATCCCCTCCGCCACAAGCGACCAGACAAACGGCAATCAACAGCCCAGCGAGACACCGGACGACCAGGCCGAGGCGTTCATTGCTCTTCATCGCACTGCTCCATGAAAGCGCTCGCGTGGACGAGCACAAGGAACGGCAGCGTAACCGGGGCGCATCGCAAATGTCCACATTCTTCGTCGCCCCCCGGGGCCGGCTATTCGGCCCAATAGTCGTAGAAATTGAACCACTGGTAAGGCCATCGCACGCAGTAGTCCTCGAGGATCGCCACGTAGCGTTCGAGCAGCTCGCGCGATCTCTCTCGACGCAAGCGCCTCGGAAGCCTCTCACCGTGGCTCAGCACTTCCACCACGGCCTCGTACGTGCCGTCGCCGGTACGCACGCACATTGACGTCAG
>JANQHZ010000310.1 GCA_028282445.1 Candidatus Binatia bacterium
CGACGGCGAACCGCCCCAACCGATGGTTCGCGGCATCGAGTCGCTCGACGTTCAGTACCGGATGGCGCCGTGCCCTCCCTGCAACGCAGTCGAGATCCCGTCGAGCGACAACCAATGGCGGGTGGTTCGCGAGATCGACTTGACCATCAAAGCCAAGTCGACCCGGCCCGGCCGCAATGGCGAGTACCTCGAGGTTGAGAATCAGTCCACCGTCAAACCGCGCAACCTTATCTGACAACGTCCAGGGGACCTCTCATGAGATCACGTCATCGGAACCACGCCCACCGACAACGCGGGGCGGCCTTGGTAACGGCACTGATCTTCTTGGCCGCGTTCAGCGCTCTCGCCGGCGCCTACGCAGCGAACGTCCGATCGACGATCGCCCTCAGCGGTGCGAGCGGAGCTCGTCGCGCCGCGTTCTACACCGCCGAGGCGGGGCTCAACGCCGGAATCACCGCGTTCGCCAACATCTTTCAGAACAGCGGTATCCCACACGGACTGGATTTCGAGCAAAGCTTCACGATCGCGGGAAAGAGCACCGACGTAAATCTGTACGAGTCCGAGAACTGCGCACCTTGCCCGGCAACCCAGATTCCCGACGGCGAGGTCTTCGGCGGGCTCAACACCATCCCGTATCGCTATGTGGTCCAGTCGATCTCCGAGGTGCCGCCGGGTGACAGCACGGCGCACGTTGCCGGTGAGTTCGACATCCACAATATCCCGATCTTCCAGTTTCTCGCCTTCATCGATTCGCACCTCTTCATCATGCCGCTGCCGAACATGACCTTGCACGGCCGGCTTCACACCAACAGCGATCTCTATTTTCAGCCCGACAACAACCTGATCATCGAGGACATGCCGCCCGATCAGCCGAACGTTCAGATCACCTCGGTCGGGGACGTCTACCGCGGCGGTCGAAAGTACAACAGCTCCTGGCGCTGTTGGGGCAACACCGTGATCGACCAACTCAAGGACGACGTCGAGCCCTTCGACGACCTCGACCCCCGAACCATGGGATGCACGGGCAACTCCAATCCCGTACCGGAGTCGACGATCGCGCAGTGGAACGGCAGCATCAAGACGAAGGTTCGTAACATCATCACGCCACCCGTCGACATCATCGACGCCGGCGACGGCGAGTACTGGAATCGCGCCGACCTGCGAATCGTTCTGAATCTGAACCTTCCACCAGGTCCGATCGACTTCTCGGAAGCCGATCTCTGCCCGGGCGGCTACGGTACCCTGACCAGCCCGCCTCTCAATATGATTACCGTTGAAACCTCGACGGGAGCCACCGACTTGCTGCGGACTCGCCAACTTTGGCGCTTCATGTGCGAGCGGCGCGGCGCCCTATTCTTCAATGATGTTCCCACCATCCCGCCAGTCCCGCCGGCGAATACCACGGTGACCCTCGCAAGCAAGTGGATGTACAATCCAGATTTCGAGGACGACAATCGGATCTATCGGAGAGTCGGCGAGGACACCTCGGGCAACGGGGTTCTGAGCAACTGGGATAGCAACGACGCCATCTGCCCGGCCGGCAACGGCGTATCACCGTGGTGGCGACCGCCGAGTTGCCCATGGCCCAACACCACACCGGTTGCCCATTCGTGGTTCCAGGACATGGACTACCGGCGCGGCGGCTTCTGGAATCACCGCGAGCAGATGTGGATGAACCTGCTCAACCTGAACCTGCGCGCCTTGATCGAGTGGAACGAGTTCAACGGCAGTCCGCTCTTCCCGGCAAACGATACTACCGACGGTGGCCTCGTCCTCTTCCTCACCGTCAAGGGGCCGGACTCCGACGCCGCCAACAACAGCTACGGCGTCCGCATCTTCGATTCGGCCGATCTCGACATGCGCAACGCGACCTTCACCCCCGGCGTCGTCGACCCGACCGGTGTCACCGTGGTCAGCGATCAGGCCGTCATCGTGCAGGGCAACTTCAACAAGAAGGACAAGTTCCCCGCCGCAATCCTCGCCGACGCGATCTGGATCCTGTCGCAAGGCTGGGAGGTTCCAATCGGGGGTTTCCAAAACGACCTCAAATCGGTCTTCGATCTCTCCACAAACAATCGTGACGTCCCGACTCGGGACGCCCCCGGCGGCGCGGGCGGACGGGCGTCGTTCACGTCGTCGAGCGCGCTCGGCATCAACGCGGCCTTCCTGTTCGGACTAGGTCCCAGCACCCGCAATCCCGAATGGTACAACGGCGGTCTCGAGAATTTTCCGAAGTTCCTCGAAAGCTGGTCGAACCGAACCCTCAACTACCGCGGGTCGTTCGTCAGCCTCGGCGAGCCGCAACACAAGGCCAACAACTGGGCATGTGGATCGGGCAACAGCTGCCTGGGCTCCGGGGTCTACGATCCGCCGATCCGGGCCTACGACTACGACACCGACTTCAATCAGGTCGAGAACCTGCCACCGCTGACGCCCAAGGTGGTCTACGTCCAGCAGCGCATCTACACTCGCGTCTACCAGTAGAGCTCAGCCCGCCTCGCCGGTCAGGCGCGTCACCCATCGCGAGTACAGGTCGTAGGGATGGGCGCCCACGATGATCCCGGCACCGCCCTCGACCCGGACGGCCGGTACTCCGGATGCGCCGTGCTCCTGGGCCTCGCGATGTTCTCGCAAGACCTCTTGCAGGAGCTGCGGGGACTCACGCCGCTCGAAGTCCGCAGCCGGCAGCTCGCACTCCGCCCAGATGGCAGCGAGTGTGGCGTCGTCGGTGATATCTCGATTGTCGTAAAAGTACGCCCTCAGCAGACTCTCGTGCATCCGGCGAAACGCATCGGCGCCGAGCGCGGCGGCGGCCTTTGCCACCAGGTGCGGCGGGATGCTGTGCGACGGCGGCCCGGCCTCGGTCTGCCAGACTCGGAACTCGGCCGCATCGGCGTCGGCGGCCGGCCTCAACCAGGACTCGGTGTAAGCCTTGAACTTTTCGAGGGTGCGGCTCTCGCTCGGCCGCGGCCGCAACAAGAAGCTCCGCCAGTCGAGGGCAACCCTCTCGCTCCATTCATCTTCCAACCGACGCAGGCGCACGGCCGCGTTGTAACACCAGGGTCAAAGATAATCGGAGTAGACGATCAATCGGACGTGCTTCATCCCCATGAACGCTAGCGATCGGCGCCAACCGATTCAATCGACGCCCATACGCAGCATTCGCTCCCGACGATGCATCCCCCTACTTGAACCACGCACAGCCCACGCTGCCGAGACCCTCCACCTCGGCAGCCCCCCGCGAGGTTGCCGGGCCCGAATGGGCCCGGCAACGACGGCGGGATTCTTGCGACTTCCCTAAACCCGGTCGCTCGTCCAGAATTGCCGCATGGTTCGCTCCGCACCGATCGTGGCACTCGCCTTCGTCGTGGCCGCCTGTACGACGATTCGACCCGACCCCCGACTCGCCGTCGATACGGCCGACACCTTCTCGCACGATGCTTTCGATCGAGTCTTACGCGAGCATGTGGACTCACAGGGCTTGGTGGACTACGGGGGGTTGGTCGACGATCCCGCCGATCTCGACCTCTACTACCGCCAAATCGCCTCGATCAGTCCCGACAACCGCCCGGATCGATTCGGAAACGACACTGAGCGGCTCACCTACTGGCTGAATGCCTACAACGCCTCGGTGATGAAGGCCGTCATCGAGGCGTACCCCATATCCGAGGTCGGCGACGTCGGATTTCCGTTCTGGAAGATCGGCTTCTTCGTGCAGCAGAAGATCGTGCTCGGCGGCGAGAGCATGAGCCTCTACCACTTGGAGAACGCCGTCGTGCGCGATCGTTTTCGCGACCCTCGCATTCACTTCGCTCTGAATTGCGCCTCGGCCAGCTGCCCGAGGCTCCCCGATCGAGCCTTCCAGCCGGCAATGCTCGAACAGCGCCTCGAAGAAGAAACGCATCGCTTCATCAACGAAACGCGCAACGTACGAGTCGACCACGCCGAACGGATTCTGCACCTCTCCTCGATCTTCGATTGGTACGAAACAGACTTCACCGTATGGCCGGCGCAAGAGCTGCCTCCGTCCCCAACCCTGATCGACTACATCCGGCTCTACGCGGACACCGAACTGAAAGAAGACCTCGCGCGCGCGAGGGAGTACGAGGTGCGATTCAATCCCTACGACTGGAGCTTGAACGACCGCGCCCGAAGCCCCCAGCAATAGCGACGTCGCCCCAACCGGGGTACCCGGGGCCCGCCGGTGCGCTCGCGGTCAGGGGCAGCCGTCCAAAGACGCGCGTACCCCGCTCACCAACTCGTTGACCGCGACCGTCATGTCTCCGTCCGGATCGGCGGCGGGACACATCGCGATCGTCGCCTCTCCGAGCGTGATCCGAACCGCCGATACAAGCTCCGACACGGCCACGGTACGGTCACCGTCGCAGTCACTCGGACAAGGCAATGGCGTTGGCGTAGCGGTCGCCGGGACCGGGGTCTCGGTCGCCGCGACCTCGCTTCGGGTCGGCGTCGACGAGTCTGGGGTGGAGGTCACGGTCGGTGTCGGCGTTGGGGCAAGAACCGCGACGATGCCGTCGACGCAGTCGGTTTCGATCGGCACGCCCTGCCGGGTCGCCGATTCCTCGCCCGAGCACGCAAGCGGGTAATCGCCGTCGGCGGCATCGGGCTCGATCTCGACGGAACAACTGT
This sequence comes from Candidatus Binatia bacterium, assembly GCA_028282445.1. GTDB lineage: Bacteria > Desulfobacterota > Binatia > HRBIN30 > CADEER01 > CADEER01. The sequence goes on from JANQHZ010000310.1 coordinate 4,651, forward strand.
ACAGCACATCGCCATCTTGTAACGGCGGCGGCAATGCGGGAACTCCGAAGGAAAGGACCAACGCCCTGAGACCGCTGCACGAGCCGTCCGCCTCGCAACCGGCAGGAGTGAACGCAAAGGCCGTTGCCTCGCGAGCGATCGCCGGGTTTGCAGTGCAGTCCGTAACCCTAAACGGGCCCGACCAACCGATCGCGTTCCCAGTCCCACCGACGTCGTCGTGCGTCGTCCGAACCGAAACGTCGAACGACACTTGGGATCCCGGGACCGCCGCAATCGACCCCACCTCGATCGTAACCTGTCCGCTAGAAGCGCTCGCCACGAGCACAGCCGCCGAAACCCAACCGACCAATCGATACATGGTCGGATTATCGCACGCCGCGACGCAGTCTGCGATCAGTGATTGCAGTGGGGATGGTCATGATGATGGCGCAACCGAGCGCTCCGCCACCGGTGGTCACACCGACGACAAGGGCTGCGGTGCGCTGCGCGATGCAATTTTCGAGCGGAATCGGGCCGGTGTGCGTGCGCATGGCACCCCGTGCCGACGATCCCAGAGAATAGGACCGCCGACAGCAACAACAAGATTCTTGCGGACGACATGCGCTTCCTCCTCGATCACTTCACCAACTGAGACGCGAGAAGAAGCGTTTGGTTAGTGAAAACGACTAAACACTAGCCACAGTTCTTACGGAAGCGGAGGAATCGACTCGGCGATGCGGCGCGCCATCATCTCAGCGCCGCGCTGGTTCACATGACAGCAAAAGTCGTTGTAAATCGTCCCACTCTCTTGCGCGTATAGCTGGGTGAGATCGACAAAGTTCACGCCATGCAGCTCACGCAAGTTCCGGCCTCGCTCGATCAGCATCGGATAGGCGACCGGTACTCTTTCCGGACCCGTGTACTCAGCGTCGTAGGCGACCTCGAGCTCTTCCTCCGTCAGCGTTTTCGAACCCGGCAGGTACTGGTTCGGCTGCAGAAGGTGGACGTACTCGATACCATGGCTCTCACACAGCTTTGCCATGTGGAGTGAAGACCGCGCCCAGAAATCGGCGAGCTCCGCATAGAGCTCCTCATCGTTGTCGTAGTGGTAGGGCGGTCCCGACACCTGAAGCGGCAGCTTCCCTTCATGTTCCAGTGCGTCCTTGATCGCTACCGTCAATCGTCGAATCTCCACTTCCCGGGCGCGGTCCAGGAAGTCCCACAAGACCAGGGTAAACGCGCTGGAGCGCAGCAGCGGTCGGTCGAACCACTGGCGCAGGCGGGTGCGCTCCTCGCGTAGGATCTCGACCTTGCCGAGCAAGATGCTGGTGGAGGTGTCCAACCCGAGGCGCGCGTGGAGCTTCCATGTATGGGGATAGTACGGATTGATGCCGGTGACGGCATTGTCTTTCGAGCTGTCGACTTCGTTGAATCCGTCGAGATTGACCACGACGTCATAGGTCGCACCACGCGACAGCAGATAGGAGAGAATCAGCATTTGTTGCGGCTGTTTGTAGCCGCCAACGGCGGTCGTCAGGATCTCGATCTCTCGCCCCGCGAAGTCAGGCCGCTGCTCGAGCGCCGCTCGCAGAGCGTTCTGCCCGAGGTAGAAAACCTGATCGGCGACCGAACCTCCGAAGATGATGAGGCTCCGCTTGTCGGGCGAGCGCTCGGTCAGGGGAGACTTCCGGAAGAAGCCGAGATCGTTGACACCTTTCGCAGCCGGGTTGATGACGAAGCCAAAGAACGGATGAAGGATCACCGGCTGATCGGGGACGTCGGCGTTACGCGCCGCTTCGGCTTCGTCATCGTCGGACGAATCCTCGAAACGACTTGTCGACAGTCGGGCCTGGATGTCGGCGCGCGAGAAGGTCTTCCCGCGAACCCATCGGTAGGTCAGTGGGCCGGCGATCTCCAAGAACAGGCATCCGACCAGAGTCGTCACCGCCAGTACGAGCAAACTCTTTGCAGCGGCGCGCATGCCTCAGCAACCCAAGGCCCGGGGTCTCGAGCTCCGCGGTACCACACGGATCGATCCGGGTCGCTCGCATGCAGCGGCGGCGGTCGCCGCTACATCTGCCAGGTTTCGCGCAGCAGACCGACTCTCTTCTTCTGCAGCTTGTCGAATTTCTTCTGGAGCTTTCGGACCTTCTCCGGGTCGTCGCCACGTTTGCGAGCCGCCGAAAGCGCTCGCTGCACCGTGAGCACATGTCCGTCGACGCGCAACAGCTCCTGCTCGCTCTCGTTGAGAGGCGACGTCCCCTGCGAGAACGCGGGTCCCGACAGAATCGCAACCAAAACCGCGAGACCAAGAAGGATCCGAACCCCAGTGACAACGATGGGCGACCTGTTTGTCGCACCCGCCACCCGGCCGACCGCGGCTCCACTTGGTTCGACGCGCCCCATTCCGCCGCTGAGGATAAACCAGGTCTGGGATTCCTCCAACACTGAAATTACACGGCATGTGCGTAGCTACCATGTGCCTGCGCCCACGTTCTCAAACGTTGGGCAGAGCCAGGACGACCCGTCCCTTCTCGACCAACACCTGCGGTTTCGTCGCCAGGCGTAGCTTGTGGCCGTCGCAACTTCTGCCGGTGCGAACGTCGAACTCATAGCCGTGCCATGGGCAACGGAGCTTGAGGCCTTGGGTTTGGGCTTGATCGAGCGGTCCGAGCGCATGCGGGCAAAACGCGGCATGCGCCACCACCTCACCGTCGACCGAGACAACTCGATACGGCCGCCCCGCGAGCTCGACGACCAACGGAAGCTGTGCAACGACTTCGTCGATCGGACCGATGTCGACGCTGCGCTCGGTTCTCGAGCCACCGGCGAGCTTAGCCAACATCCACTCACGA
>JANQHZ010000362.1 GCA_028282445.1 Candidatus Binatia bacterium
CCAACGCGGATCGCGACGTCGATACCCTCGTGGATCACGTCGACGATGCGATTCGTGAAATCGGCTTCGATACCGACCTTTGGGTGTCGGCGGGCGTACTCGGCGAGCCAGTTGTTTACCCGCAGCATTCCAAACTCGCTCGGCGCCGAGACCTTTAGGATTCCCTGCGGCTCGCCTCGGAAGCTGGCGATCGATGCCTCGGTGGCCTCGAGCGCAGAGACGATGCAGCAGGTCCTCTCGTAGAAATCGCGGCCTACTTCGGTGACCCGAACGCGCCGAGTCGAACGCTGGAGTAGTTGCACACCCAAACGACCCTCGAGGCGACTGACGGCACGGCTCACCTGCGCCTTGGTCGTTCGCAGTCGGTCGGCAGCCTTCGAGAAGCTTCCCTCGTCGACCACCGCTCGGAAGATGTTCATCGACTCGATGTCGATTGTTGTCTTGGTAGGCAACAGTGTGTCTCCTTGTCGGTTGTTGAACCGCAATGCTTCTTTTTGAGAACTAGCACAGGTAGGTTGCCCGTACAGGCGAGGTGAAGCAGGGGCGGTGGCAGAATTGGTTTCTTCGTTGCGGAATTTGGGTGGCCGGGTGGAAGCAGCGAGGTCTGGTGCGGCGGAGGCGCGGGAGCGATCAGTGGGCCCTGCGTGGGCTTTCGACTCGCGGTTCAGAGACCGCGGTATGCGTGAAGGATTGTTGAGATGAGCGCAATTTGCATTGGCTCGCCAAGAGCGTTCCTCCGTGAGCTCTTGCTCCGGCTCGGTGTAGCCCCCTTGGTTGCGATCGTTGCTTTGGCGGCGTGCACCGATGTCGAGACGCCGGTGCCCTTGCCGCCGCAGGTGGATGTTGCCCGTCCGTTGTCGCTGGACGTCGTCGAGTGGGACGAATACACGGGGCGTCTTTCCGCGACGGATCGAGTTGAGGTGCGCGCGCGTGTGGGCGGATATCTCGAGTCGATTCACTACGAAGAGGGGGAGATGGTCGACGAAGGCGACCTCCTGTTTGTCGTAGACCCCCGCCCGTTCGAGGCCGCGCTCTCAGCCGTCAAAGCTGAACGGGATCAGGCAGCCGCGCGACTGGAGCTTGCGCGGAGCGATCGGCAGCGTGCCGGCAGACTGATCAAGAGCCGGGCGATTTCAGAGGAGGAGTTCGATCGTCGCGTCACGAGTCTGCGGGATGCGGAGGCGGCGGTAAGGGCTGCCGAGGCGGCGGTGCGCGACGCGGAGCTGGACCTCGAGTTTGCGCAAGTTCGCGCCCCCATCGCGGGTAGGGCGGGTCGTCACCTCGTGACCGAGGGCAACCTCATCAACGGGGGGACCGCCCAGTCGACGCTACTGACGACCATTGTCTCGCTCGACCCGATCCACTGCTACTTCGAGGCCGACGAGCGAGCGTACTTGAAGTACGTCCGTTTGGACCGCGAGGGGCAACGCCCCGGCTCGCGAACGACGCCGAACCCGGTGTTTCTGGCTCTCGCCGACGAAGAGGGGTTTCTGCATCGCGGCTACATGGACTTCGTCGACAACGAGCTGGATGTTTCGACGGGCACGATTCTCGGTCGAGCGGTCTTCCCGAACTCTGAGGCCTTGCTGTCGCCGGGACTCTTCGCTCGAATTCTTCTGCTGGGAAGCGGGCGCTACGAGGCGCTTCTGATCCCAGACTCCGCGATCGCCATGGACCAGTCCGAGCACTTTGTCTACGTCGTGCTGGAGTCGGGCCAGGTGGAGCGGCGCTCGGTCAGAACGGGTGCGTATCTGAGGGGGCTGCGGGCGATTACCGAAGGACTAACCGCTGGCGACTACATCGTCGTGTCCGGCTTGCAGCAGGTTCGCGCCGGCAGCGAGGTGAGGTCGCGCGTCGTGCCGGTTGAAGCAGGGCCCGCATTGATCCCCTTGGACGAGCTGTTTCCGAATGGCGCTGCTCCCGCCCCCGGCGAGGCGCCCACTTTATGAGCATCTCCCACTTCTTTATCGATCGCCCGATTTTCGCCGCTGTTCTTTCCATCATCATCGTCATCGTCGGTGCAGTTGCCTACCTCGGGCTCCCGGTCGCGCAGTACCCCGATGTCGTGCCGCCGACGATTGTCGTACGAGCGGTATACCCCGGCGCGAATGCCCAAGTAGTTTCCCGAACCGTTGCAACACCCATTGAGCAGGAGATCAACGGGGTCGAGGACATGCTGTATATGTCGTCGCGCTCGACGAGCGATGGGACGATGATCCTGACCGTGACCTTCAAGCTCGGGACCGATCTGGATCGTGCCCAGGTCTTCGTGCAGAACCGAGTCGCGATTGCCGAGCCGCGGTTACCCGAGACTGTCCGCCGTATCGGCGTGACGGTGCGCAAGAGCTCGCCGGACTTGCTCTTGGTCGTCCATCTGCTGTCGCCGAACGAAACGTACGGCCAGCTCTACATCAGCAACTACGCGCTGTTGCAGATTCGCGACGTGGTGGCGAGGGTCGATGGTGTGGGCGATGTGCAGATGTTCGGGGCACGCGACTACAGCATGCGGATATGGCTGGATCCGCAGAAGATTGCGTCTTTGGCGATGACGGCTGGTGATGTTGTCGCGGCACTCCGAGAGCAGAACATCCAGGTCGCGGCGGGTACGATCGGTCAACAGCCGCTGCCGGAGCCTCGAGACTTTCAGCTCGTCGTCCAGACTCAGGGGCGGCTGGCGAGTCCGGAAGAGTTCGAGGACATCGTTGTGAAGTCGACTGCAGACGGCCGAGTTACGCTGCTTCGTGACGTAGCCCGCGTCGAGTTGGGGGCTCAGGACTACGGAGTCAACAGTTACCTCAGTAATCAGCCGGCAGTTGCGATTGCGATTTCGCAGCGCCCGGGATCGAACGCCATCGCTACGGCTGAGGGAGTCCGGGAAGTGGTTGCCGAGATGGCGAGAGACTTCCCCGACGGCCTCGAATACCAGATCGTATACGACCCTACCGAGTTCGTTGAAGAGTCGATTCAGGACGTCATCCGCACGCTGTTCGAGGCCGTTGGTCTCGTCGTTGTGGTTATGCTGGTGTTCTTGCAGAACTGGCGTGCTGCCGTGATTCCGCTTCTGGCGATTCCGGTGTCGCTCATCGGGACCTTCGCGGCGATGGCGATTCTCGGGTTCTCGCTCAACAATCTTTCGCTCTTCGGGTTGGTGCTGGCGATTGGGATCGTGGTCGACGACGCGATCATCGTGGTCGAGAATATCGAGCGAAATCTCGAGCACGGGCTCTCTCCGCGCGAGGCCGCTCGCAAGGCGATGGACGAGGTGGGTGGGGCGGTGATTGCCGCTACCCTGGTGCTCGGCGCGGTGTTTGTGCCCACGGCCTTCATCTCCGGCATAACGGGTCAGTTCTATCGGCAGTTTGCGCTCACGATTGCAGTCTCAACCTTCATTTCCCTTTTCGTTTCACTCACCCTTAGCCCAGCGATGGGGGCAGGCTTGCTGCGCGGATCGGAGTCCGCACGAGATTGGTTCACCCGACTTTGGGACCGCGTCTTGGGCGGGGTGTTTGGAGTGTTCAATCGAGCGCTGGAACGCGTCACCGGCGGTTATGTGCGCGTCGTCGCTTTTCTTGTTCGAAAATCACCGATCACCTTGGGGGTATACCTAGCGCTGCTGGTCGGAACCTTCTTTGCGTTCCGCCAAGTACCGGTCGGCTTCATCCCCGAGCTCGACCAAGGTTACGGTATTGCCAGCATCCAGCTGCCGGATGCTGCCTCTCTAACTCGTACGGATGCGGTGGCTCGAGAGGTGAGCGATATTCTGCTGGGCATCGAGGGGGTCCGGCACGCTGTGACGTTTGCGGGCTTTTCGGGGGCGACACGCACCAACAGCTCCAATGCTGCGGCGATCTTCTTTGCCTTCGAGCCGTTCGAGGACCGAACCGTCCGGGCACCGGATCTCATCGCCGCC
>JANQHZ010000390.1 GCA_028282445.1 Candidatus Binatia bacterium
CGGAAATATTCAGTTTCCAAGGAGTGTGACCTGCGATGTGAATCGAACCTGGTGGTGTAGCGGCACCTCGGCTGGATGCGTGCAAGATTGTGTCGGCGGGGACGCCCCGCCGCCAGATACTTTACGAGTATCTTTGCGTACAGTCAATGCTTAGCGCTCGTTCGGAAAAGCAGATCGCCCTACGATTTCAGCGGGCCGCTAGCGAGCGACGCCGGCGGTGCGAGCGAATGGGGGCGGTGTGCCGAGCATGGGGCGAAGCTCTTCCGGCTCGGTCGCGTGGGCGATCGCCTCGTCGTAGCTGATCACCTTGCGCGAATAGAGCTCGAGCAGCGATTGGCTCATCGTCTGCATTCCGAATCGGGACTGGCCGACCTGCATCTGGGTATAGACTTGGTGGATCTTGGCCTCCCGGATGAGGTTTCGGATCGCCGAGTTGGGAATCATGATCTCCAGTGCGAGAATCCTGCCGCGTTCGTCGTGTCGCTGGATGAGCTGCTGCGATAGGACTCCCTGTAGAGTCAGCGAAAGCTGTGCACGGACCTGGGGCTGCTGCTTGTCGGGGAAGATATCGATGATGCGGTTGATGGTCTGGAGTGCCGAGTTTGTGTGCAAGGTCGAGAGAACGAGGTGGCCGGTCTCGGCGAGCGTCAGTGCGGCACTGATGGTTTCGAGGTCGCGCATCTCGCCGATCAGAACGATGTCGGGATCCTGGCGCAGGATATGGCGAAGCGCGTCGGTGAAGCTGTGGGTGTCGGAGTGCACCTCGCGTTGGCTGACGACGCAGGTGCGGTGTTCGTGGACGAATTCGATCGGGTCCTCGAGGGTCACGATGTGCTCGTGTCGTTCGTGGTTGATCTTGTCGAGCATCGCCGCGATCGTCGTCGACTTGCCGCTGCCTGTGGGGCCGGTGACCAACACCAGGCCCCGCGGTAGCTTGGTCAGCTCGCCGACCACGGGAGGCAGTCCCAGCTCGGCGAGCGACTTGGCGACGAAAGGAACGCTGCGAAACGCAGCCGCAACCGCTCCCTTCTGGCGGAAGATGTTGCCGCGAAACCGACACAAGCCACGGATGCCGAAGGAGAAGTCGAGCTCGAGCTCCTCTTCGAAGCGATGGCGTTGGTTCTCGGTCAGCACCGCATAGCAGAGCCGCTTGGTGTCGCCGGCGTTGAGCGGCGGCAGGGGCAGGGGCCGCAGCTCGCCGTTGATCCGCATGATCGGTGGGCTGTCGACGGTGATGTGGAGGTCGGTGCCGCCGCGGTCCGACACCATCCGCAACAGGTCCTGAAGGCTTCGACCGTCGATGGTGCCGGCCTTTCCCTTGGGGTCTTCCATCGCGCTGTCAGTCGGCCATGGTGACTCGAAGCACTTCTTCCATGGTCGTTTCGCCGGCCGCCATCTTGGCGAGCCCGGCCTGTCGCAGAGTTTGCATGCCGATGTCGATGGCCTTCTGCTTGATCTCGGTCGACGAGGCGCCTGCCAGGATGAGGTCGCGCAGCTCTTCGCTGACCGGCATCACCTCGTAGAGCGCGACCCGTCCGCGATAGCCGGATCCGCCGCAGTTGGAGCACCCCGCCCCGCGATGACACTTAGCGGCCGATGCCTGCTCGCGAGTCATGCCGAGCTCGGTGAGAGCGCTGAGCGGGATCTCGGCCGGCTCCTTGCAGAACTCGCAAATCAAACGGGCCAGACGTTGCGCCAGCACCAGATTGACCGACGAGGCGACGAGAAACGGCTCGACTCCCATATTGAGCAGACGGTTGATGGTCGACGGAGCGTCATTGGTGTGCAGTGTGCTAAGGACCAGGTGACCGGTCAGCGCCGCTTTGATTGCGATCTCGGCCGTCTCGAAGTCACGAATCTCACCGACCATGACGATGTCCGGGTCTTGGCGCAGGAACGATCGCAGAGCGTTCGCGAAGTTGAGTCCGATATCTTCGTTGATCTGGATCTGATTGATCCCGACGAGATTGTACTCGACCGGATCCTCCGCGGTCGAAATGTTCGACGTCACTTTGTTGAGCTCGGCGAGAGCAGAGTAGAGCGTCGTCGTTTTTCCGCTTCCGGTCGGGCCGGTCACCAGCACCATGCCGTAGGGTTGGTAGATCGATTCCTGGAAGTCTTTGAGGGATTCTTCGTCGAAGCCGAGCTTGGTCATGTCGAGCTGCAGGTTCGACTTGTCCAAGAGCCGCAGCACGATCTTCTCGCCGAAGATCGTCGGCAGGACGGAGACGCGGAAGTCCATGTCCTGGTTCGGTCCGATCTTGAGCTTGATACGGCCGTCTTGAGGAAGTCGTCGCTCGGCGATGTCGAGAGACGACATCACCTTGAGTCGCGAAGTGATCGCGTTCTTCAGCTTGAGCGGCGGCTTCATGATCTCTTCGAGAACTCCGTCGACGCGGAATCTCACGCGGAACATCTTCTCGAAGGGCTCCAGGTGAATATCGCTGGCGTGTCGCTTGATCGCGCTCGTTAGAATCGCGTTGACGAGGCGAACGACCGGGGCGTCTTCGGTGGCGCGCTCGAGTTCGCGGACGTCGACGTCGTCCTCGTCTTGAACGACTTCGACGTCGTCCGATACTTCGTCGAGGACCTCTTGGTAATCGCTACCCGTGTCGAAGAAGTCTTGAATCGCCTGCGTTACCGAGGCCGTCGTCGAGATGGCTACCTTGATGTCGTAGCCGGTCAGGAACTTGACCTCGTTGATCGCACCGAGGTTGGACGGGTCGGACATCGCCAACGTGAGCGTCGAGCCGGCGAGGCTGATCGGTACGAGGTGGTGGCGCGTCGCGATGGTAGGCGGCACCAAGCGGGCGATCTCGCTTGGTACGTCCATGACTGCCGGATCGACCAGCGGTAATCGGTACTCGCGTTGCAAGAACGCGGTGAGGTCGGCGTCGCTGAGGAAGTTTTCCTTGGTGAGGATCAGGCAGAACGGTGCCTTCTCTTCGTCGGAG
>JANQHZ010000404.1 GCA_028282445.1 Candidatus Binatia bacterium
CAGCTCGACCGCGAGGTTTACGACGCGGTCGCGGATGCCGGGAGTCGGGTGGCTCGTTATCGTCGCGGCAGCTTGGCCGATCCGTCCCTTTGGCCGCGCAACTGGAATCGCACTTTCGAGCTGGAAGTTGCCGACCCGAAAGCTGCCGTCGTCGCGATCCACGGCATGTCGGACTCGCCCTACAGCATGCGGAGCCTGGCGGAGAGTTTTCACGCCGCTGGGGCGTACGTGCTCGGTATGCGTGTGCCTGGGCACGGGACGGCGCCGTCCGGTTTGGTGACGGTGGAGTGGCAGGACATGGCGGCTGCGGTACGGCTGGCGCTTCGTCACGCGAATGAACGGGTGCCGGACCGCCCGCTGGTCGTCGTCGGCTATTCGAACGGTGGCGCGTTGGCTGTCTACTACGCACTCGAGTCACTCGACGACGGCGATCTCCCTTTGCCGAGTAGCCTCGTCCTTCTCTCGCCCGAGATCGGTATCACCAAGCTGGCCGGCCTGGCGGTGTGGCAGGAACGCCTGGGGCATGTCCTGGGGCTCGAGAAGCTCGGCTGGAGCTCGATCATGCCGGAGTACGATCCCTTCAAGTACGGGTCGTTCGCGTTGAACGCCGGCAAGCAGGCGCATCTGATCACGGCTGCGATCCAGTCGCGCATCACGGCGCTTGAAGGGAAGGGCTCGCTCGATCGCTTCCCTCCGATCCTCGCCTTTCAGTCGGTGGCGGACGCAACGGTCAGGGCCCCCGACCTGGTCACGGGGCTGTTCGATCGTTTGCCCGAGGGCGGGCATGAGCTCGTCCTGTTCGATGTGAACCGCTTCGCCGACATCGAGCACATCATGCGGCGGGATCCCAATGCGTGGTTGGACTCGATTCTCAAGGACGCGAGCAGCAGTTTTGCCGTTTCGGTAGTTTCGAATCGGACTCGTGAGACCGAGGAGGTCGTCGTTCGATACCGAGCGACCGGCGCCGAGAAGGTGCGTGTCGACGAGATGGAGAACGCGAAATGGCCGAGCGGAATTTACTCATTGTCCCATATCGCGCTGCCCTTCGCTCCGGACGACCCTTTATACGGTGGCAAGGCGGCCGCCGAGAGTCCCGGCATTCGACTTGGCAAGTTGGCGCTGCGCGGCGAAAAGGGCGTCCTCGTCGTATCCGGCAGCGACATGCTGCGGCTCCATTGGAACCCTTTTCACGACTACGTTACCGAGCGGGCACTGGCGACGGTCGCGCCACGCCGCGCCGGCGAGAGATCTCCGAAGTAGCTCAGCATTCGTCCGACTCTTTCAACGGACTGTGGGCCTCGAGTCTTGCAGAATGTAGGGGAGGCGCGATCGGGGCCGTTCATCAGCAATCGCTTCGCAATTGCTTGATTGACATGTTTCGACGATACCGGATAAGTCCGCGCTTCTATGGGGCGTAGATCGTGAGCCGTGATTCGGTACCGGTACATCGTATCGCGATCCCACCGACGACCGCAGACGTAGTCTGGGCGCTTGCGACGACGATCCTATGTACGGTGCTCATCCTCAGTACCGGGGGGATCGGCGCGACAGTTGGCGGTGGCGACTTGTTTGGTTACTTCGTGCCGAAGTACGAAGCGGTAGCCCAGGCAATCTTGGTAGAGCGGCGGATCCCACATTGGAATCCCTATGAGTACGGCGGGCTGCCGCTGCTCGGTGCACACCAGCCGGCGGCCTTCTATCCCG
>JANQHZ010000405.1 GCA_028282445.1 Candidatus Binatia bacterium
GCGCCGCGAGGCAGTCGCCCGGGCAGTAGCCGAGGATGCGGGCGTGTCGGAAATCGGCGTCGAGGATCTCGACGCCGGCTCGGCGGACGTGCTCTTCGATGGCGGGCGTCAGCGCCGAGAGTCGGATGTCGAGCTCGGGGTGGCCGCCGACCGTCCGGTAACCCGGCTCGGCGGCAGCGGCACCACCCGAGCGTCGGCTGGGCGCAGGCCGCTCCAGCAGAATCCGCGACGCTTTGGCGAGGGCCGGTTCTGCGCGGAACGCCGGATCGCCGGCAGTCGGGGCCGCCGTCGCAGGGCCGGCGAGGATGACGATCAGGCCGGCAGCGAGGCATGCTCGTCGCCCTCGTGGTGCGTCCGTCGGTGACATTACACGCCGGTCGACCGCTCGCTCGCTAGCGCAGCCGCCAGGTCAGTGACCAAATTTGGACACTTTCGTTGCGAATGGCGCAAATCTGAAGGGCAGACTCCATAGAGGCTGCTTAGCAGGCCGCCATCGTTGCCGGAAATGCCCGGATCGCCCCCCCGCACCCAGATTGGCAAGCCGCTTGCTCTTCTTCCCGACGGACATCGAGTTGAAGGGGAGGGATTGCGATGGGTTTCGAGGGGATGATGCCGTTTCTCGTACGATGCGTATTGACGGCCGGCGCCTACGCCGGTGCCTGCTGGCTCGGCTTGACGATTCTCTGAAGCCGCGGCGCGGGCGGGTCAGCCGCCGATCTGCTGGGCGAGATAGTTCTCGACCCCGACCTGCTTGATTAGGTCGAGCTGAGCCTCGAGCCAGTCGACGTGCTCCTCCTCGGAGGTGAGGATGGATTCCAGGAGGTCTCGGGTGCCGTTGTCTCCGAGCTTCACGGCCAGCGCGATCGACTCGTTCAGGCGCGGAATCGCTTCCATCTCGAGCGCGAGATCGAGCTCGAATTGCTCGGGCACGGTCTCCCCGACGCGCACCTTGTGCATGCGTTGCATGTTGGGAACGCCCTCGAGAAAGAGGATGCGGTCGATGACCTCGTCGGCGTGCTTCATCTCGCCGATGGATTCCTGTCGGCTGTGCGCCCCGAGCTTCGCGTAGCCCCAGTTTTCGCACATCTTCGAGTGAATGAAATACTGATTGATGGCGGTGAGCTCGGCGGTGAGAACCTCGTTCAACGCGTCGACGATCTTCTTGTTACCCTTCATCCAACAACTCCTCCGTGAGACGTTCGGCCTCACTATAGCGCGCGAGGAGTCGCGCCGAAACGGATCGGCGAACCTTTCCGCCGATGCGCGGGGGATTCAGGGACGCGCGCCGATCGGGGCGCGGACTTATCCGACCGATGCGGGGGAGGTTCCCGGCGCGGCCGACGAATGCTCGCCGAGGATGCGTCCGATCTCGACACGGCACGAGTCGCAGCACGAGCCGGCACCGGTTGCGTGGGTGACGGCAGCGGTCGTGGTGACTCCCTCGGATCGCAGCTGCATGATCTCGTTATCGGTCGTTCCAGTGCACTGACAGACGATCATTGGGTAACCTCTTAGCTGATTTTGAGACTCGTTATCAAGTTCGAAACGGAATTCTCTCGAAAATTTTTTGGCGCCGAAGCGTCGGCCGCCGGTTGGGCCCGGTCGGTCGCGCGTTCGGTTGAAGTTGATAATCGTTATCAACTTGAAGTCGGGAAAAGTCAAGGGGTGTACGGAGCCGTCGCGATTGATCGGGGTGTGGTGGGCGGCGCCTCAGCCGAGGGCCGGGAGGCGACTGCCGATCTGGTAGACGGCTAGTGCCGCGAGGTAGGCGAGGGTCGTCATGTAGGCGAAGGTGAAGAGCGGCGGCCCCCAGGAACCGGTCTCGCGGCGGATCGTCGCCAGGGTCGCCGCGCACTGCGAGCACAGGGCGAAGAACACCATGATCGAGACGGCGACCACCGGCGTGAAGATCGGCCTGCCGTCCGGCCAGGTCGCCGCTTGCATGGTCGAGCGCAGCTCGAGGCTTTCCTCGTCCTGACCGTCGCCGAGGCTGTAGATCGTGCCGAGCGCGGCGATCACGACCTCGCGCGCTGGAAAGCTGGCGATCGTCGCCATCCCGATCCGCCAATCCCAGCCGAGCGGTGCGACCAGCGGTTCGATCGCGACTCCGGCCCGGCCGAGGTAGCTGCCGCGTAGGCGCTCGGCCGCCTCGGCGCGGTCGAGCTCGGCCACGCGCTCGGCGCTCGCCGACGCTCGCAGAGAGTCGTAGCGCGCCGTGACATCGGGTTGAGTCGGAAAGTAGGACAGGGCCCAGATGCCGATGGCGGTGGCGAGGATGATGGTCCCGGCGCGGCGGATGAAGGCCCAGGATCGGTCGTAGACCCGGAAAAGCACGACCCGCCACGAAGGGATCTTGTAGGGCGGCATCTCGAGCAGGAAGGGGACGGGAGGTCCTTTGAGTCGAGTGCCTTTGAGCAGCAGGGAAACCAGTGGCGCGACGACGACTCCCACCATGTACATGGCGAACAGGGTGAGGCCCTGCAGCCCGATGAAGCCGGCGACCGTCTTGGCCGGTATGAACGCGGAGATGAATAGCACGTAAACCGGAAGTCGCGCGCTGCAGCTCATTAGCGGCGCGATCAGGATCGTCGTCATCCGGTCGCGCCAGTTCTCGATCGAGCGCGCCGCCATGATCCCCGGGACGGCGCAAGCGAAGGAGGACAGCAGCGGAATGAAGGATCGTCCGGAAAGCCCAAACCCGGCCATCACGCGGTCCATCAGGAAAGCGGCTCGCGCCATGTAGCCGGAGTCCTCCATGATCGTGATCAGCGCGAACAGAACGGCGATCTGGGGGACGAAGACGATGACGGCGCCGGCGCCGCCGATGACGCCGTCGACGATCAGGGAGCGTAGGGCTCCCTCCGGCAAGAACCCGCCGACCGCCGAGCCGAGCGCTCCGAAGAGCTCGTCGATCATGTCCATGAACGGCGCGGCGCCGGTGAAGATGGCCTGGAAGAGCAGCGCCATGCCGCAGAAAAAAACGATCGAGCCCCACAGCTTGTGGGTGACGATGTTGTCGATGCGACGTGTCCAGACGTAGTGATCTCCGTCGCGCGTGCGGACGGTATCGGCGATCGTCTGTCGGATCCAATCGTAGCGCTGGGAGATTTCAATCGCCGGAGGTGGGCAGTCGGCTTCCTGCAGTCGGGCGCGCGCGTCGGCGGCGAAGGTATGCGCCCGGGCGGGGATCTCGTCGCCCAGCTCGCGTTCGAGGAACCCTGCGCGGTCGAGCAGTAGCCGACGCGCGATGAAGCCGGCGCGCTTGCCGTCGTTGCGCAAGAGCGGAATCATTGCCGCGACCTCGCGCTCGAAGGCGGGGGGAAACGGTACCTGCACGTTGGCGCTCGATTCGGCGGTAGCCTGGCGGTGGATTGCGGCGCGCAGCTGCGTGATGCCCTGGCGTTTACCGGCGTGGACCGGGACGATCGGAGCGCCGAGTCGCCTCTCGAGCGCGCGGTAATCGACCTGGATCCCTTCGTTCTTGGCAACGTCGACCATGGTCAGACACACGACCACGGGCAAGCCGCTGTCGAGAATCTGAGTCAAGAGGAAGAGGTTGCGGTCGAGGTTGGTCGCGTCGACGATGCACAGCACGACGTGGGGCCGGGCGGTGTCGCCGCTGCCGATGAGAGCGCGAACGGCGACCACCTCGTCGGGCGCGCGCGGGGTCAGGGAGTAGGATCCCGGCAGATCGACCAGCAGGAAGTGGGCGTCGTCGTGGCCAAAGCTGCCGAGCGAGCTGTCGACCGTCACTCCGGCGTAGTTGCCGGTGCGTTGGCTCATACCGGTCAAGGCGTTGAAGAGAGTCGTCTTGCCGGTGTTGGGATTGCCGATGACGGCGACGACGAAGGGGTTCTCGACGCTGCCGGGTTCCGGCGCCGGGCCGATACCGCTGTCGGCTTCGATCGATGCTGCGGCGGTCATGATGGGTATCGCGGTCGGCTCAACCGAGCAGCACCCGCCGCGCCTCGGTGGCGCGTACGGCGATCTCGTAGCCGCGAATTCCGACCTGGATGGGATCGCCGAGGGGGGCGCGGCGGATGTAGCGAACGCTTACGCCGGGAGTGAACCCGAGCTCGGCCAGTCGGTGCGAAACGCCGTCGTCGCCGGCGATCGA
>JANQHZ010000420.1 GCA_028282445.1 Candidatus Binatia bacterium
GCAACCAGTCCGCTCGCGACCAGGCCGGTGATGAAGAAGATGTAGGCGAGTCTCAGTGCCCGGTACTTCTTCGTGGCGAGGAAAACGCCGAGCGTATAGACCTCTTGGATTTGCGCCTCGTAGCTCCGGCTGGGGTCGTTGAGCAGCCCCTCCATGGCGTCGCGGTAGTCGCTGTAGGGCATCTGGAAGAAATGGCCGAAGAAAAGAATGTTGAACCCCGGGCTACCGGGCTGGGGGCCCTTACGCGCCGCTCTCGGGGTGTACGAGTTCGGCATCGTTGCATAGGCCGATAGCGCCACCGTGACCAGGCAAAACGGAATCAGGGTCGCGAGCGCCCAGCGCAGCTCGGGAACTTGGATGCGGGTGGCCGCGAGCGTGAACACGACCGAGGCCACCGTCAGGAGCATATTGGCCTTGAGGTCGGCCATCGCGCTGAGCTCGGTGTGATGACTGCGGGTCTGGCGAATCATATGGTCGAGGTGCGACCCCGGTTGCTCGACCTTGAACGACGATGGCGTGGCGTTCATCGGCTCAGACGCTTTCCGGCGCTTCTTTCGAAGGCACGATCAGAACGGGGCATTCGCCGGTGCGCAGGACTCCCTCACTGACGCTTCCGACCAGGGCGCGATAGACGGCGCCATGCCCGTGTGAGCCGAGGACGATCAGGTCGGCGTCGAGATGCCTGGCGCGCTCCACCAGTGTCTCCACCGTCGGCCCCTGGACGAGGAGCGCCTCGGCGTCGAGCCCCTGCTCGCGCAAGTCGCTCGCCCATTGCTGAAGGTCCCGGTGTTCCTCTCGCAGCTCGTCGGCGCGGGTCTTGCGAACGCTGCGCGGGCCGGCCTCGAATCCGACGAAGTCCGGGTCGGGGGCGGCGACGTGGATGAGGTAGAGCCGCGCTCCGAAGGCGCGTGCGATCGCCCTCGCACTGACGACGACGGCGTCGGAGACGCTCGAGAAATCGACCGCTGCGATGATTCTCTTCATGGATACCTCCGCGGAGCTCTGGTTGTTCTATCGATTGCAGGTAGCGCCGCCAAGCTGGGCGATCCGGTGTCGGGGAAGCGGTCGCCCCTTGGTCGAAGCTGGCCGGGTATGGCACAGTGCGCCTGTTGGACGAGGGGGAGCCGTGATCAAAGACCGTACAGCGATCGTCGGGATCGGGCAGACCGAGTTCGGCAAAGGGCTGGAAGACAGCGAGCTTGCTTTGGCCTGCCGAGCGATCCGTGCCGCGATCGCAGATGCCGGTCTGCGGCCCTCCGACGTCGACGGCCTGTGCATGTACTCGATGGAGGACGGGCGGGAAGTCCACGTCGCGCGCAGTGTCGGGATCGGGGACGTGACCTTCTTCTCGGAGATCGGGTACGGCGGCGGTGCCGGCTGCGCGGTCGTCGGTCAGGCTGCGATGGCGGTCGCCACCGGGCAGTGCGAAGTGGCCGTGGCGTGGCGAGCCCGCAAGCGGGCGTCCAAAGCCAGTCGTCCGTGGGCGCAGGCGAAGCAGCGGCTGACCGGGGATCATCAATGGTCACGCACCTTTGGACTGCTGCGACCGGTCGACGAGGTGGCGCTGCTGGCGCGCCGATACATGCACGAGTACGGAGCGACCAGGGATCATTTGGCCAACGTCGCGCTGGCATTTCGCAAGCACGCCAATCGCAACCCGAACGCGACCATGTACGAGAAGCGACTGAGCCGCGAGCAGTACATGGAAGCGCGCTGGATCTCCGAGCCGCTTTGCCTATTCGACAATTGCCTCGAGACCGACGGCGCTCTCGCGATCGTGGTGGTGTCGGCCGAGCGGGCACGCGACCTGCCGCGCCCGCCGGCCTACATCCACTCTTTTGCTCAGGGGTTGCCCGCGCAGCATACGGTGATGACCAACTACTACTGCGACGACCCGCTGCGAGGGCCTTCGTGGGCGTGTGCGAAACGCCTCTGGGCAGGCAGCGATATCGCACCCGACGACGTTTCCTGCGCGCAGATCTACGACGCGTTCAGTCCGCTGGTGCCGCTTTCGCTCGAGGGCTACGGCTTCTGCGAACGCGGCGAGGGCGCCGCCTTCACGGAGGACGCAGCGCTCGAGTGGCCGGCCGGGCGCTTGCCGACGAACACCTCGGGTGGCGGCATGTCGGAAGCGTATGTGCACGGCTTCAACTTGGTACTGGAGGGCGTGCGGCAGATGCGAGGCGAGTCTACTTGCCAAGTCGAGAACGCGACGAGCTGCCTGGTGACCAGCGGTGAAGGCGTGCCGACCAGCGCTCTATTGTTGAGGAACTAGACCGACCCCAGTTTGTGTGGGGCTCGCAATCGAGGTGGAGAGATGGAAGCGACGCCGTTGCTACCGGATGTTGACGACGAGGACGGCCAACCATTTTGGCAGGCCGCGGCATCCGGCGAGTTGCGTGTCCAGGCCTGCGGCGAGTGCGGCAAGCTGCGTTTTCCGCCGCGCCCGATGTGCCCATCCTGCCAATCGAGCGAATGCGAATGGAAACGCGTGTCCGGTCGCGGCTCGGTGTGGTCCTTCGTGTTGGTCCATCCCCCCGTATTGCCGGCCTACGCCGACCACGCTCCCTACCCGGTGGTCGTGGTGAGTCTCGAAGAAGATCCGAGCCTGCGCATGGTCGGCAATATCGTTGCGGCGCCGGATGCGGCGATCGA
>JANQHZ010000457.1 GCA_028282445.1 Candidatus Binatia bacterium
GCCAGCGGAGCGACCTCAATGACACCGCGCTCCAACATCTTCTGCGCCTTCTCGAAATCGACCATGTCGTGCAGCGCGTCATAGAGCGGCCGCAGGTACGGATTGACCTTCTCGGCGAGGTCGCCGGGCAGGAAGCCGAGCTTCTCGCCGGCTTCGACCGCCGGCCGCGTCAGAATCATCCGAGCGAAGTTCCCACGGACGACCTCGGCAACCGCCATCGCCATGGCAAGGTACGTCTTGCCGGTACCCGCCGGCCCGATACCGAATACCACGTCGTAGTCGCGGATGGCGTCGATATAGGCCTTCTGCGCCGTGCTTTTCGGCGTGACCACGCGCTTGTGCGAGGTGATGTAAATCGAATCGAGGAAGATGTCGCCGAGGTTGGCGTTGCGGTCTCTACTGAGGATACGCACTGCGTAGTCGACGTCGCTACCGTAGACCGGATAGTCGCGACCGATCAGGTCGTAGAGCTGGGTCAGCACGCGCTCGGCAAGCTCGCGCTGAAAATCGTCACCCGAAATCAACAACGAGCGGTCGCCCATGCCGATGCGAACATCGAGCGCGCGTTCGAGCGCCTTGATGTTCTGGTCCTGCTGCCCCAGCAGGTCGTTGAACCGCTGAGAATCGTCGAACGATACTTCGAGTCTGTCTTCGCTCACAGGATCCGCGATTCCGTCGACACCGTCAGGCGAGCAACTCGACGGCGCGGCCGAGCGCCTCGTCGATCTTGCTCGCATCCTTGCCGCCCGCCTGCGCCATGTCGGGGCGCCCACCGCCCTTGCCGCCGACGATCGGGGCGATTTCGCCGATCAGCTTACCGGCGTGCACCTGCTTGGAAAGGTCTTTGGTGACGGCGGCGAGCAGCCGCACCTGGCCATCCTGGCGCGCGGCCAGTACGACCACGCCGGAGCC
The DNA here is from genome assembly GCA_028282445.1 of Candidatus Binatia bacterium. Classification (GTDB taxonomy): domain Bacteria; phylum Desulfobacterota; class Binatia; order HRBIN30; family CADEER01; genus CADEER01. The sequence goes on from JANQHZ010000457.1 coordinate 913, forward strand.
GATGCGGTCGCGCAGTTGGTCGGCCATATCGCGTAGCCCCTTCGCATCGTCGGTTTCCACTTCGGTCGCAATGACCTTCTTGCCCCCGACCTCGCGCACCCGTTCGAGCAGATCGGAGCTCTGGTTGCCGGCGAGCTTGCGCTGCATCTGCTGGAGTTGCTTCTCGAGCTGCCGTTGTTCGGCGAGGAGCTTCTCGAGACGCTCGGCGATGCCCTCCTCCCCACCACCACGCAACAGGGAGCCGACCTTGCGCAGGTTGGTCTCGGCGGTGCGAACCCAATCCATCGCGCCGGCGCCGGTCACCGCCTCGACACGGCGAGTGCCGGCCGCAACGCCCGCCTCGCCGCGCAGCTTGAAAAGACCGATGTCCCCGGTTCGCTCGACGTGGGTCCCACCGCAAAGCTCGGTCGAGAAGTCGCCCATGCGGATGACGCGCACGACATCGCCGTACTTGTCGCCGAAAAACGCCAACGCTCCGGCCTTGATGGCGTCGTCGTAGGACATCTCATCGCTCGAAACCGGAGCGTTCTCGCGAATGTGCTGGTTGACCTCGTTCTCGATGCGGGCGAGATCATCCTCGGAAACCGCGCCGGGCTGCGAAAAATCGAAGCGCAAACGATCGGGCGCCACCATCGATCCCGCTTGCTGGACGTGATCGCCCAACACCCGACGCAACACGGCGTGGAGGATGTGCGTCACCGAGTGGTTCAGCCGAGTCGCATCGCGCCGCTCGCGATCGACCTTTTGCAGAACCGTGTCACCGGCCTCGAGAGTTCCCTCGCGCACTTTCCCCACGTGTACCGTGAGATCGGGACGCGGCTTGATGGTATCGACGATATCGATCGAAACTCCGTCGGAGGTCTCGAACACACCGTGATCGCCGACCTGGCCGCCCGACTCACCGTAGAAGGGGGTCTCTGCGGTGACGATCTGCACATCGTCGCCGGCGTCGGCGCGCTTGTGCTCTTCGCCCGCGACCGCCAGTGCGACGACATTCGACTCGAGATCGTAAACGCCGTCACCGACAAATCGCGACGACGCGTCGGTGCTGATCACGGCGGGCCCGCCGCCGGCTTTACGCGCCTCACGCGCACGACTCCGCTGCGCCGCCATGCAGGCCTCGAATGCTTCCGTATCGACGGTTGCATCGTCGCCGCGCAGAATGTCTTCGGTCATGTCGAGCGGGAAACCGAAGGTATCGTAGAGCTTGAAGGCAACCTCGCCGGAGAGCGTCTTGCTGCCTGACTTCTTCAACGTCGCGCGCTCCTGATCGAGCAGGGTCAACCCCTTCTCGAGCGTCTCGGCAAAGCGCTCTTCTTCACCGCGGATGACGTCCTCGATGTGGGATCGGCGCTCGATCAACTCGGGGTACGCCTGCCCCATCGTGTCCAGCACCGGTGTGCTCATGCGATAGAGGAACGGTTCGGAGAACCCCAGAAGGTTGGCGTGGCGCGCTGCACGGCGAAGGATTCGCCGCAGGACATAACCGCGACCGTCGTTGGCCGGCGTGACTCCATCGGCGATCATGAAGTGAAGGGCACGACTGTGGTCAGCGATGACGCGCATCGCGAGGTCGTTCTCCTCGTCGTCGCCGTACTTCTTACCCGACCCTTTCTCGATGTAGGCGATCAGATTGCGAAACAGGTCGGTGTCGTAGTTCGACGCCACATCCTGCATCACCGCCGCCACACGCTCGAGTCCCATACCGGTATCGACGTGCTTGGCGGCGAGCTCGCTCAGATCGCCGTTGCCGTCGCGGTTGTACTGGATGAACACCAGGTTCCACAGCTCGATGTAGCGCGAGCATCCGACGTTGACCGCGCACTCGTGGCCCTCGACGTGCTGCATGTCGCAGGTGCCCGGGCCGCGGTCGATGTGGATCTCCGAGCAGGGTCCGCACGGCCCCGTCTCGCCCATCTCCCAGAAATTGTCTTTCTCGTCGAAGCGCAGAATCTGATCGGGATTGACGTCGGTGATGTCCTGCCAAAGCTGCTCTGCCTCGTCGTCGGTGCGGTAGACCGTCGCCCACAGCTTGTCTTTGGGAAGCTTCCAGACCTCGGTCAGCAGCTCCCAGGCCCAACCGATCGCCTCGCGCTTGTAGTACTCGCCGAACGACCAGTTGCCGAGCATCTCGAAGAGAGTGTGGTGATAGGTATCGCGTCCTACTTCCTCGAGGTCGTTGTGCTTGCCACTGAGACGCAGACACTTTTGCGAGCTGGCGGCGCGCGCGATGTCACGCGTCTCCAGACCGAGGAAGACGTTCTTGAACTGAACCATCCCCGCATTGGTGAACAGCAGAGTGGGATCGTTCTCCGGAACGATCGACGAAGCGCGCACCATCTCGTGGCCGCGTTCGCGGAAAAACTCCAGGAAAGAGCTGCGGATTTCGGCTCCGGTGATCATCCAGATGGTTTACCGGATCGGCGAAGCGGCGGCTACTCCGGCCGCCTGAGATCTACGATCGTGGCAGCACAACCAAACCCGCCCACAACCGCGGCGCATGGGCAAGGTTGAATCTGCCCGCAGCGCCTAAAAGCGTTCGATGTCGAGCTTGCCGAGCTCTCCGTCGCCCTCGTCGGACGAGTCCGCGTCGTCGAAGCTCTCCCACTTGGCGTCACTGGTCGATGCGATGCCGCGGATCTTGAGCTCGAAATCGTTCGGGTTGGTGCAGTTGGCCAGCGCTTCCTCGAAGGTGATCAGACCGTTGCGAAACAGCTGCATCAGCGATTGGTCGAAGGTCTGCATACCGTAGGTGGTGTAGCCCTGGGCGATGACTTCGTGCAGATCGCGCGTCTTCACCTTGTCGGCGATGTGCTCGGAGACGCGTTCGCTCGACACCATGATCTCGACCGAAGGCACCATTCCGGCCCCATCGGCGCGTGGAATCAGTCGCTGGCTGATGACCCCGCGAATGACGTTGGCCAGCACCAGCCTGGCCTGATCGCGCTGGTGCTCGGGAAACGCACTGATCACACGGGTCACCGTTTCCCGCGCATCGAGGGTGTGAAGCGTGCTCATCACCAGATGCCCGGTCTCGGCGGCGGTAATCGCCGTTTCGATCGTCGTCAAATCGCGCATCTCGCCGACCAGGATGACGTCGGGGTTCTGACGCAGGGCGGCCTTCAGGGCGCCCGGAAAGTCGATCGCGTCGTCGCCGATCTCGCGCTGATTGACGAAGCTCAATCGGTCGCGGTGCATGTATTCGATCGGATCCTCGACCGTGATGATATGCGCCTGCCGAGTGCGATTGATGTGGTCGATAATGGCGGCAAGCGTGGTGCTCTTGCCGCTGCCGGTGGTGCCGGTGACCAACACCAAACCGCGCCGTTCGCTCGCGAGGTTCTCGATGACCGGCGGCAGGTTGAGCTCGGCGACGCTGCGCACCTGGGCCGGGATGACGCGAATCACCAAGCTGAGATAGCCGCGCTGGCGAAAGATGTTGAGACGAAAGCGACCCAGCTCGGGGTGCTGGTAGGCGGTGTCGAGCTGCCGCTCGCGCTCGAGCCGATCCCACTGCTGGTCGGTGGTGACCTGGCGAGCGTAGCCCTCGAGCGCCCCGGCATCGAGAGTTTCCGCCGCTTCGAGCGGCAGAAGGTCGGAGCGTACCCGAAACGCCGGCGGAGTGCCGACCTTGAGAAGAATATCCGAGGCTTCGTGCCGAACTGCCTCACGGAGAATTTCGTCGAACTCCATCATACGACCACCTCAACGCCAACGTTCGAGGTCGCACCGGGAGTCGATCTCCGGCCGAGAAGGAACGTCGCTGGCTTACTGATCAGACTCCGGCTCGGCCTCCGCCGATTCGGCGGCACCGAGTCCGAGCTGCTCGCGAATTTGACCGTCGAGCTTATCGGCAACCTCGGGGTTGTTCCGCATGAACTCCTTCGCATTTTCACGACCCTGACCGATGCGATCCCCGTCGTAAGAGTACCAAGCTCCACTCTTCTCAACCAAACCACGATCCGTGCCAATATCGAGCAGCTCACCTTCTTTAGAGATTCCCACACCATACAGTATGTCGAACTCTGCTTCTTTGAACGGTGGCGCCACTTTATTCTTCACTATTTTGACCCGGGTGCGGTTCCCGATCGCCGAATCTCCCTGCTTGATAGCCCCTATTCTACGGATATCCAGGCGAACGGAAGCGTAAAATTTCAAAGCGTTGCCGCCGGTGGTGGTTTCGGGGCTGCCGAACATCACCCCGATCTTCATGCGGATCTGGTTGATGAAGATCATGATGGTCTTCGAGCGGGCGATGGTTCCGGTGAGCTTGCGGAGCGCCTGCGACATCAAACGGGCCTGCAGACCCATCTGCGGCTCGCCCATCTCGCCCTCGATCTCGGCGCGCGGCACCAGCGCGGCGACCGAGTCGACGACCAGGACGTCGATCGCGCCACTGCGCACCAGGGTCTCGGCGATCTCGAGCGCCTGCTCGCCGTTGTCGGGCTGCGAGATGAGCAGCTCGTCGGTCTTGACCCCGAGCTTCTGCGCGTAGCTGACGTCGAGTGCGTGCTCGGCGTCGACGAACGCGCACACACCACCGCTGCGTTGGGCGCTGGCGATCGCGTGCAGTGCCAGAGTCGTCTTACCGGAAGACTCCGGACCGTAGATCTCGACAACGCGGCCGCGCGGCAAACCGCCGACGCCGAGCGCGATGTCGAGGCCGATCGATCCGGTCGAAACCACCGGCATGCGTTCCGCCGCTCGCTCGGTGCCGAGCTTCATGATCGAGCCCTTGCCGAACTGCTTCTCGATCTGACTTACCGCAAGGTCGAGCGCTCGCTCGCGATTCGATTCGGGTGCCGTCGTCTTACTCGCCGCCATCATCATCTCCCATCAGCTGTACGGTCCAGAGCTTCGTATAAACTGCACCATCCCTGCGCAAGTCGCTACGGTACGCGTGCACTCCAAACACTTTACATGAGCCGAAATTCCTGGTCTCGGCCGCCCGCACCCGCGGCGCAAGCTCCTTCCAGCCACGCCCCGAACGCAGCCGACCGAGCGTCACGTGGGGGCGAAACTCGCGCTTCTCCGGAGCAAACCCGAGCGGCTCCAATCCCACCGAGAGAGCTTCCGCCAACGCGCCAAGTCCGGCTCCGGCAACCCCGGCCCACAGCACCCGTGGGCGGCCGCGGCGCGGGAAGCCGCCGACACCGCGTACGGTTAACTCGATCGGGGCGGACGGAGCCACCGATCGGGCGGCCGCTCGCTCGATTGGCGGCAGCGCCTCGGGGGCGACCGAACCCAAAAAAGCCAGAGTGAGGTGCAACCCTTCTTCACGCACCCAGCGCACGTCGGCCGATGTCGATCGAAAGCTCCGGATGGTCTCGGTCAGGGCGCGGCGGATCCCATCGCCGACGTCGATCGCCAGGAAGCATCGAAGCGCCCCAACTGCGGGTGTCGGCTCCGCCAATGCTACTTCTTCAAAACGGCTGAGGCGGTCGGATCCTCGCCTGCCACCGCGCGACGGACCCAGTCGAGGGCGATCTGCGAGGTCAGCAACTTCACCCATTCGCGGTTGCCCCATAGGCGATAACGGTGCGAATAGACGGCGCCTTCACGGTCTAGCGCGATGCATACCGTTCCAACCGGCTTCTCTTCGGTGCCGCCGCCCGGACCGGCGATCCCGGTGGTCGCGATCCCATAATCCGCACCGGCAGACCGCCGCGCGCCACGCGCCATTTCTTCCGCGACCTCGGTGCTCACCGCACCGTGGCGCTCGAGAGTGTCGGCTGAAACTCCGAGCTGCGACTGCTTCATATCGTTCGAATAGGCCACGGCGCCCCCGAGCACGTACTCCGAGCTACCCGCCACGTTGGTCAGTCGATGACCGATCAAACCTCCAGTGCAAGACTCCGCGACCGCCACCGTCGAGCCGGCGGCGATCAGCACGCGGCCAACCTCTGCTTCCATCGTCGTCTCGCCCTCGGCGTAGCAAAAGTCGCCCAGCCGCTCGCGAATCGAAGCAGCCACCCGCTCGAGACGCTCGGCCAACGTCTCGGCCGGACCGTCGACGGTGACGCGGACCGAGATCTGCGGAAAGGCGGCGCGAAACGCGACGCGCCCCTCGCTCTCGTCGACGGCCCCGGCGACCATCTCGTCGAGGGCGGACTCGCTGAGGCCAAAGGTCTGGAAGGTGTGACTGAGCCACTCTCGATTGTCGGCGCGGAGACCGCGCAGCCAGGGCAGAACCTCTTCGGCCATGATGTGCTTCATCTCACGCGGAACACCCGGCATCACCACCCCGTGGCGCGGGCCGTCGTCCATTTCGAGGCTGAAACGAAACCCAGGCGCGGTACCCATGTCGTTGTTGAGAATCGTCGAGCCTTGCGGAAACAACGCCTGCTTCAGGTTGTTGGGCGGCATCTCGCGACCCATCAGCTCAAAGAACCCTCGGACCTTCTTGACCGTGGCTTCGTCGCTAATCAAAGGGACGCCGAGCATCTCGGCGACCGTCTCGGTCGTGAGGTCGTCCGCTGTCGGTCCCAGACCGCCGGTCCCGATCACGATATCGGCCTGCTCGAAGAGCGTCCGCCAGGCGTTCCGGATACGGTCGGGGAAGTCGCCCACCGTCATCATCGCGACCACCTCGTAACCAATCCCGAGAAGTTGGTCCGCAATGTAATTGGCGTTGGTGTCGAGCGTTCGTCCGGTCGTCAGCTCGTCCCCGGTGCTAAGAATCGCTGCCCGCATCGTTCCCTCCGTTCAAGAGACCGAGACTATCAGCGCAAACGGACCCCCGCGACTGCGCGCACCGCTCGTTGAAATGCCCTCGGTCCCGTCCTACGAACTTCGAGGGCGGCAAGCTATTCCTTTCGCTCGGCCGCGATGTGGTAGGGCGCGCGAGGACGGCAAGGAGGGCATCGTCCGCGTATCGCTTCAACAGCTTCTGCCGCTCGGGCTGAGTGTGTACCCGGTATGACCGCACTTCTCGCAACCGCCTAAAATCCCTGGGGTATCGCAAGATCCCCTTGCAAACCCCGGCTGGCTTCGATCAGACTATGGATCGTAATGGCGGCGACAGACGGCGAGATTGCGCGCGAGGCGATGTTGGGAGACCTCTTGGTGCAGAAGATCCGGGAGGCTTCGGCGCGACGCAATCTTTCCGAGTCCGAGATCCTGATCTCGCGCAACATGGTGGCCCTTGTCGTGAGTCAATCTCGGTCGATCTTGGAATTGGTCGCTGACGCCCTTGCCGCCGAGCATGAGAACCCCAACCAGATCGCAGAGGACCACTGGCGGTACATGCTGTTCCGGCTCGGACGCATGGAGGGGGCTCTCAAGTTGATTCTCGAGATGTCGAAGCTGCCCCACTTCCCCGACGCCATCTTGCCCGAAGAAGTCGAGATGGAGGCAATAGCCCGGTTGGATACGATCGAGGACCACATCGAGACGCTCTCCTTGGGACTGAATCATGAGTTACGATCCGAGCTATACGCCGACCTCACAGAGGCCCGCGCGACCGTCGATAAGGCTGTCTCCTGAGAAAGCTGCGGTTTATTGAGTCCCCGCGTTTCGAAAGAGACATAAAGCGGCTCGGAAAGAAGTACCCGAAGCTGAGAGACGACCTCTCCGCATGCCGCGACGAGATTCTCGCTGATCCGGTTTTCGCCGGAACGCCGATCCCCCAGACCGGTGGAATGAGGAAGATTCGCACCGGCATTCCGAGCGCCAATATCAGCAAGAGCGATGGCCTGCGGATCGTCTACTCGATCGAGTCCACGATCGAGTGCTGCATCCTGGTCAGGGTTTATCACAAGGCCGACTTCGAGAAGCTCCGCAACGAGGAGCTCGAGGAGGCGGCGCGCCAGATCGGGCCGATCCTGGATGAGCTACGGCGGACCTACGGTCTGCGCTAGCGGATAACGTTTCGGTCCAGCGCCCACGGGAATCCGCCCCCTCGGTTTCTTACGGCCCCGAGTTCCGTCGCCACTGTCCCCAAGTCCTCCGCCGAGGAGCGCGCGGAACGCTCCCTGATGATATTGGGGCTATGGGTAGGATTACCCTGCGCGGAAACGGTGAGACTTTCATCATCGATTTCACTGTCCAGGAGGGAAACGGCCCTCCGACCAATGTGCCCACGTTCTTCCAGTGCCTCAATGTCTCTCGATTCGGCTTTGATGTCCGCGTCGAGGGGGAAATCCGATTCGCTGACGGCGATAGGTCAAATGTCGCCGTTGCGATCCTGGCGCGCTAAGCCTGTTCTTGATGAAGCGAGAAAACGGCCTCGCTAGAATCCCGGCAACACACGGAGACCTTTTGAGGAGGAGGGATTCGGGGATGGTTGGTGAGATGTACCCACGGGCAACAGCGGGGCCCGCGAAGTAGACCGCTTACAACAACTGGGAGCCGAGGGGGACTCCGTCCGCTAGTTCAGGATGAAGCGGCGGGGGTCTCCTCGCTTGAGCTTCACGGCCTCGATCAAGGTTCGCCCCTGGTAGCTGTTCCCGACGTACCAGAAGACCTTGGTTCGAACGATCCACTCCCCGCACGGCACATCGTAGAACGCGAAATTCCCGTTCCCATCGGCAACCGTCACCCTGGTGGCCTTCTTGAACCAGTAGTTGACCTCCCGGACCTCGTATTTCCGGGAGATCATGCGGAAATAGTAGTCGACGGGCGGTGTGAGGATGACGTCCTCACCGGCTGCGTAGACGACCCCGCCCCCTCGTTGTCGGAGGAATGCCTGCCCGTGCATCGTGCAGTCACCGCTGGGCGCATATGCCTTGTACATCTGCTCCTCAATCTCGTGGATTTCGAGGGGCGGCTTCGGGGCGCAGCCAGCGCAAAGCGCCAGAATCGCGGCGAAAACTGCAGTCTTCATGGAGGGCCGCTAGCACAAAAACCACCGACTTGTCGAACGCCTCCGCAGCATCTCCGCAGCATCTCACATGCGGCCTGATTCTTTGGCGAAAGGGCCCGATCTAATCGATAATTCCTGCCATGAGACTACTGATTCTGGCCTTATCGATTGCGGCGGCCGGCTGCTCGATGGCTGGCGGGATGAAGGGGGTCGATGTCCCCGAGAGGGGGGTCCGGCCTGCCGTCCGGCTTGTCGTCGAGTCGCGATACTACTTTCGCCCGTTTGCAGCAGTCGAGGGCGACTTCGGCGCCAAGGTCGCGCCCAATGGGGCGGTCGAGCGACCGGCGAGATCTTACCAAGGCCCCGCCGCATTCGAACGGAAGTTGAGAGGGGCACTGGGCCGCTGCTTTGTGTTGTCGGAGTCCGCCGAGGACACGATGCTTGTCCAAGTGACGAAGACCGAAACGGAGCCCTCGGCCGGGGAAATTGTGCTTTCCTCGTTGACGCTCCTAACTTTTCCAACAACACACAACCACGACTACGAAGTCCAGGCTCGATTCCGTGGCCGGCGTCTGGAGACCGAGCGCTCGGTCGACGACTACATGACGTGGTGGGGGCTGATCCCCGGTTTCCTTACGAGATCGGCCCATTCCGACGTCCTGACCGATGCGGCGCTCGAAGTCGCAGCCTGGGGCTGCGCACATGACGTCGGCGGGGGTGCTCGACCCGAGATTTGATCCAAGGTCGCCGGCCTGTCCGAACTTCTGGTCCGGCGAAGATCTCAACGACCCAAGCAAGCCACTGCGTGTCTATGATTCGGGCGGGGCAGATCGATCACTCACAGTCCAGACGCCGACCTGCTCGACGCTATTCGTCGCCTCGCTGATCGTGGCGTTCCCGAGCACCTCCGAGGCCGAGGAAGTACTGCTCGACCGACTTTTCGGCGCCAGTCCTAGAACAGAGGGACCATCCTACAAAGCGTGATCGCCACGTGCGTGTGCCCGAACCGAAACCAAGGCATCGGTCGTACCCTACCCGAGAATCGGACCGGTCAGGGCAATCAAAGCCCGGGTCGCCAGGTTGGCGTAGATTCCCGCGAACACGTCGTCGAGCACGACGCCGACACCGCCTTTGACGCTCTTGTCGAAATAGGCCGCCGGCGGCGGCTTCAGGATGTCGAAAGCGCGGAAAAGGAAGAAGGCGAAGATCGTCACCGTCCAGGTCGGCGGTAGAAGCAGGGTGGCGGCCAGGTACCCCACCACCTCGTCGATCACGATGATGCCGCTGTCGTGCTCGCCCAGCGTCTCCTCGGCCTGGCCGGCAATCCAGCAGGCGATGGCGATCGC
>JANQHZ010000471.1 GCA_028282445.1 Candidatus Binatia bacterium
GATGCTGAGCAACCTCAAGATCATCCACTTGCGCACCAAGAGCTTCGAGGAAGCGCTGTCCTGCAGCGAGAGAATCCTGCTGACACATCCGAACCTCGCGATCGAGTTGAGAGACCGGGCCGCGCTTTATCTCCAACTCGAATGCTTCGAAGCGGCGCGCAAGGACCTCGAGCGATTCCTCGAGGTCGCCCCGGAACACGACAGCGCCGACATCGTTCGACGCGAGCTGCTCAAGCTACAGTCGACAGGACCATCGCTGCACTAGTCGCGCTCGTTGTCGGCCGAACAGTATTCGATCAGCCCCGTCCGCACGGATGGGCAAGCTCAAGCTCACCATGGCTGAGGCAGAGGCGAGCTCCTCCCCACTCCCCGCATCGGCTTGGCCTTGTCTCCCATACACCGATGGGTCTAACCTCCGCGCGATGATGATCGAACCTAGACCGTCGTTGGCGCTCGCCCTCTGTACCGTCCTCGTCACGTCGGCGGCGGGCGCCGCCGCACCGCGAGAAGTCGAGAAGGTCGACCTGCAAGCGGCGGAGCGGAGTGTGTTCTCGCAGTTTGGCGAAGACGGAGTCATCGAAAAGATCTTCGAGATCATCGAGCCGGGGCCGAAGTTCGCGGTCGAGTTCGGAGCGCATAACGGCATCAACAACAGCAACATGCGCAACCTCGTCGTCAATCACGGATGGAGCACCTTCCAGATCGAAGGCGACCCGGAGCGCGCCGCCGAGCTCGCCGAGAACTACGCCGACTATCCGACCACCAAAACTCTGGAGGCGTGGGTGTGGCCCGGCAACGTGGAGATTCTGTTCGAGGAGAACGGCGTCCCCACCGACCTCGACCTGCTGGTGATCGACATCGACAGCAACGACTACTACGTGTGGCGCGCGATTCGCGACTTTCGGCCGAAGGTGGTCATCATCGAGACCAACTTTCTCTTCCCCCCACCGCAGTTGATGGTCATCGACTACCACCCGATGAACTACTGGGACCGCACCTACTACACCGGCGCAAGCATGCAGTCGATGTACAACCTTGCCATCAAGAAGGGATACGAGCTGGTCTACCAGATGTCGCGAGGCCCCAACGTAGTCTTCGTCGCCAAGGAGTACTTCGACGCCTTCGGGATCAAGGACAACTCTCCGGCTGCGATCTATCGCCCACGCCCCAAGCGACTCTTCGAGCGGCCCGAGAGTCAATGGGGGCGTCCCGGCGTGCCGTGGCCGGAGAGCAAGCGCACTCTGACCTGGCGCAACCTCGTCATCGAGAAGAAGTTCATTTTTGACCGTTGAGCACGCCGACGAGCAGCGTTCGAACCGAGGCCGCGCCGAGCGACATGCAACCAGGGCCCGCTCACGGCGCGAACGAAGACTGGGAGCGTCGCCGCCTGGGTGTCGGGACCGCCTCGATCTTGGTGATCGCCAACATGATCGGCGTCGGCCTGTTCACCACGTCGGGCTTCGCGCTCGCCGATCTCGGCGATCCGCGCTGGGTGGTTCTCGCCTGGGCGGTGGGCGGTGTGTTGGCGTTGTGCGGCGCGCTGTCGTACGGCGGCATCGCTCACCGAATTCCGCTTTCCGGCGGTGAGGCGACCTACCTGGGTCGGGCCGCGCACCCGGCGCTCGGCTTTCTCGCCGGCTGGGTGTCGTTGTTCGCCGGGTTCACTGGCCCGATCGCCGCCGCGGCTCTCGGACTCGAGGCGTATCTGGCGAGCGCGACCGGAATGAGCTTCCCTACCGCCTGGACGGGCGCCTCGGTGATCGCGCTTGCCGCAATCATCCACGCCGTACGGCCCGAGATCGGCACGCTCAGCCTGAACGCCTTGGTGGTCTTCAAGGTGTTCGCCTTGTTGTCGTTCGTCGCCTGGGGCACCGCCTCGATCGAAACGCCGCCCTCACCTGCACCGGTTGCGCTCGACTGGGGCGCCTTCGGAGTGACGCTGGTATGGGTCTCCTTCTCCTACTCGGGCTGGAACGGCGCGATCTATCTGGCGGGTGAGATCCGCGATCCGGCGCGCAACCTGCGGCGCGCCCTGTGGATGCCGACCCTCGGGGTCGCTGCCCTCTACGTCGCAACCAACGCGCTCTTCGTCGGCGCCGGCCCGGCCGAGTCGATCGCCGGACGGCCCGATGTGGGCGCCGCCGCGGCCGGTCTGCTGGGAGGCCCGTCGGCCGAGAGAGCGGTCGCCGCGATTATCGTCGTCGCGCTGCTCACCTCGATCTCGGTCATGGTCCTGTCGGGCCCTCGCGTTCTCGCGCAGATGGCGAGAGACGGGCTGCTGCCGGCGTGGCTGGCTCGCGGCAAAGAGACTCCGATCGCGGCCATTGGGCTGCAGGCGGGACTCGCGATCACCTTTCTATTCCTCTCCGAGCTGTCGCAGCTGATCGCCACGCTCGGGTTCGCGCTCGGCCTGTCGGCCGCCGCAACCGTCGGCGCCGCGGCCTGGATGCGCCACCGCGAAGGCGCCGAAGCGGTACCGATCCCCGGTTACCCATGGGTGCCGCTGGTTTACCTTACCTCTACCCTGGCTGCGTCCGCCCTGCTCGTCCACAGAAATCCGGGCGAGGCTGCGGTCGGCACGGGTTTTCTACTGGCCGGGCTACCGGCGTACTACTGGCAACGCCACCGCAGCGCGGCCACCCAGGGGTCAATGACTCAACTCACCACCGAGACACGGAGACACGGAGATGGGACGGAATGAGTCCGACCTTACAACGACGGACGCTGGCGCTGAGAAGCCACCGGGTCTCGGAAGATCTCACCCCCAGGGTCTCCGGACCTCTGCAGTGAATCGTCGCTGACCGAGATCGAAAGGCACCGAAATGCGCGCACCCGCACTCATGACCACCGCGCTCCTGATCCTCTGCGTATCGGCGGTGGCGCAGGAGACGCCGGAGACCGCAGGCGCGGAGACGTCCCGACGCGACATTCTCGGCACCGAGAAGAAGCTCTATTCGCACCACAACGAAGAGCTGATCATTCGCGACTTCTTCCAGGACCGCAAAGGCGGCATCTTCGTCGACGTCGGTAGCGCCGACCCGATCGTCAACAGCACGACATACTATCTGGAGAAGCACCTCGGTTGGTCGGGGGTTGCGATCGACGCGCTCAGTGAGTTCGCCGGCGCCTACCGACTGAAGCGCCCGCGGACTCAGTTCTTCGCCTACATCGTGACCGACCACAGCGGGACCCACGACACCTTCTACCGCGTCGAGGGCTCGACCGAGCTCTCATCGACGGAGAACGAGCGCGTAATCTTCGGCAAGAAGATCGTGGGCACCCCCAGCCTGCGCCCGACCACGACCCTGAACGACAT
>JANQHZ010000106.1 GCA_028282445.1 Candidatus Binatia bacterium
AGGAAGGGCTGCGCAGCGAGGCGCGCGCGCAGGCGGCGCTGATCGGCAAGCCGAATCAGATCGAGGCGGTGACTGCCAACATGGAGAAGCGCGCACCGAACTTCACCGACCCGGAATAGACCGAGCCACCACCGCGCGCGAGCTCGCGAAGCGGGCATGTGGAGAAAATTGAAAGCGGTTACGATTCTTGGCGGATTCGTTCTCGCCGTGTTCTTGGGAGCGTGCGTCGCTGCTGCAGAGGGCCCGCCGCGCAATCCATACCTGGCGAGCTCGGTCTACCCGTTGGGGCACGGTGATGCTGCACAGCAGGACGCCTTGCCGATACGCGGTCCGGCCGATCCGGGAAGGGCCCTTCACGAAGCGGACATCCAGTACAGCCATCTCGGCCCGGCGCATTTCGGCGCCTACACCTCGAGTCCGTACCCGGACGGCCGTCGGGTGCTGTGGAGCAACGGGCTCGATCGCATCGTCAAGCTCGACTACGAGACCTACGAAGTTCTGGCGACCCGTTGGGTCGATGGGGCCAAGCGATGGACGGAGGTCGAGGCGGACGAATCGATCGCAGCCTTCGACGAGTCCAATCACGGGTTCTTTGCAATCTGGCAGGCGTTTCGCGACGCCTCCAAATTGCGCGACCTGTCGAGCGTGTACACGGTTCTCGATGCCGACAACACCTACTACATCGCCGACAAGAGCGGTGTGATCACCGCGTACGGCGACGCCGATCCCAACGATCCGGCTTCGGCGATCGTCGAGAAGGGGAGGTTCGAGCTGCCTGCTTCGGTGAGCGGTCTTACCGTCGGGATGAACATGACCTTCGACGGTTGGTTGGTGATTCCGACCGAACACGGCTACGTCGTCGCTCTGTCCCGCGACTTCGAGAGGCACCGTGTCGTGAGGCTCCTGCACAGCGAAGGCGCCGAAGACAAGGCGACGAGGTCGACCGGCTACGGATGGGTGCGCAACGGAGTGGCGATCGACGACGAGGGCGGCGTCTACATCGCTTCGCAGGAGCACATGCACAAAGTGGTTTGGAGCGGGGACGAGCTGTCGACAGATCCGGCCGACGGCGCGTGGACGGCGCGTTATCTGAACGGATGGACACACGGCACCGGTGCGACACCGAGTCTCATGGGCTTCGGTGACCAGGACCGCTTCGTCGTCATTACCGACGGCGAAGAGCTGATGAACGTCGTCTTGTTCTGGCGTGACGACGTGCCCGATGGATGGGAGGCGCCAACCGGTGCACCCGACCGGCGCATCGCGGGAATGCTACCCGCCGATATGGGAGACCCCGAGCTCGAAGAGATTCAGTCCGAGCAGTCGGTGGTCGTGGCGGGGTACGGCGCATTGGTGGTCAACAACGTCCCGCGCAATGCCCCGTGGTACCTTCCGACGCGCGCCCGAACGTTGCTGGTCAGTTTTCTCGGCAGCGAACCTAGCTACCAGCCCTACGGCGTGCAGAAGTTCGAGTGGGACCCCGCGGCGAGAGAGATGCGTCGCGCGTGGGTCAATCGAAGGGTCAGCTCTCCGAGCTGCGTACCGGTGGTGAGCTACCCGAGCGACCGCGTGTATCTGATCGGTGCTCGCGACAACCGCTGGACGCTGGAAGCACTGGAATGGAGCGACGGCAGCTCAGCGTTCCATACGGTCATCGGTGGGCAGCGCTATAACCCGCTCTTTTCCGGAACCCTGCTCGACGAAGACGGCCGCGTGCACTACGGCACCCCGTGGGGTCGCGTACGCCTCGCCCCGACGAGTGGCCATTGATGAATGCAGATCCGACATTCGAAGGCTTCGCGAGATCTGATGGGCGAGGCATCCTGCTTCGCCAAGGCTTCGGAGGAAAGGTTGTCCTCGCCCCTACAGTGGCACGAGGTGCCCCCTTCACTTGTAGGGGCGACGCATGCTTCGCCCGCGTTCGAGCGCAGCCTCCCGAGCGACTCCGACGCCGGCGCGTCAGCATCAGCGTCTATCTGCGTTCATCTGCGGTTGCAGGAATCAACCGCGGTGGTCGGGGCGGTAGCTCAGGCCGAGGTTGATGATCTTCTGCAGTAGCTCCTCGTAGGAGTAACCCTCGTGCTCGGCGGACTCGGCGAAGTCCTCTCCGAAGGCAAGTTGCGGGTTGGGGTTCGCCTCGAGGACGTAGAACTTGCCTTCCGGCGTCAGGCGCAGGTCGATGCGGGCGTAGCCGCTCAGATCGAGCGCCTTGTACGCTGCGAGACTGGCGCGGCGGATGTCGCGGGCCAGCTTGGGCGGTAGATCGCGGGCGCGGGCGGTCTTGATGCCGCGTAGCTTTTGGTAGTGCGTGCTGAACTTCACCTTGCCGGTGGCGATCTTGGGAGTGTTCTCCGGCCACTTCTGAAATAGCATCTCCCAGATCGGGAAGGTTTGCGGCCGGTGGTTGCCGATGACGCCGACATAGAGCTCGCGCCCTTCGATGTACTGTTCGGCGACCACGTGCCCGCCGATCTGCTCGTGCATGAAGGCGACGCGGTCGATCAGTTTGTCATCGCTGTCGACGATCGATGCCTGGGAGATTCCGGTCGATGCCTCCTTGACCAGCGACTTTACGATCGCCGGGTATTCGAGGCGGATGGGCTTCTTGGCTTTTCGCCCGTCCGGGAAGACCTGGAACTTGGGCGTTGGAATACCGTGGTAGGAGAGGATCTTCTTCGAGAGCGCCTTGTCGCGGCCGAGCATCAGCCCGCGGGTGTTGCAGCCGGTGTAGGGTACCCGAAGTAGCTCGAGGTAGCCGACGAAGTTCACGTCGTAGGTCGGGATGTTGTAGAAGTCCTCGACCATGTTGAAGACGATGTGGGGTTTCCAGACCTCGATCTGTTCGCGCAAGATATCGAGCTTGTTGTCGACGCCGAGGCAGCGCACCTCGTGGCCCATCTGCTTCAGCGAGATCGTGACGTCGAACTCCATCTTCCAGTCGACGGTAGCGAGATCGTGACCGGATACGTCCTCGGGCGGCACCAGGGCATCGTGCATTACGGCGAGGATTCGCAACCGTTTCATAACCACTCCCTGTGTCGCCCCTGGAGGACGTACTTCATCGTTTGTGCCGTTAGAAAGATTTCGAAATTCTCGCGTGTATCGCCGGCCTTGGGATCGACGCCGAGGCCCAATGCGCGACAACGCGCCCGCACCTCGGCGATGACGCGCTTGACCATGTACTTGTACTCGCCGGTCCACCGGGTGACCTTGGCCAGCGCTTCCGCTTGGACCGCAGCGATGAAGCGGTCGGCCGAGTCGGCCGCGGCCGGGTCGTCGACCCTGGTCGGGAACAGTCGGCGGAGATCGCGATCGTAACGATTGTCCTGGCCGATGCCGAGTTTCTTGCGGCGCTGCTCGTAGTGGGCGCGCAGAGTTGTGTCGAGCTCGTTGAGCGGCTCGAAAGTCTTGCGCTTGGTGTTGACCGGGGGCCTCTCTCGAATCTCGCTCATGAGCTCGTCCATGTACTCGAGCTTCTTCAGGGCGCGCCACGAAGCGTAGCGCTGTCGCCACGTCGAGTGCGGCGTCATCCACACCGCGAACGTCTCCGCGAAGTCTTCGTCCGGATGGCTCTGCGCATAGGAGGGCTCGAGGTGGACGACGAAACTCTTGCTGTAGGGGCGCGGCTCGTAGAACTCGGGGTAGGGGACCTGCGACGAACCGAATAGCTTGCGACGCCGGCTGCGACGCCGGAGTTGGTAGGCGTTGTCGATCGCATGACCGGTCTCGTGGCGCAGGATGCGCATGCACCACTCCGCCGTTCCTCCCTCGACCTCTCCGATCTGGCGTTGTTCCAACTCGGCCAGCCTTGGGTGGATCAGGTAGAACGGTGCGGCACAGCCGGGGATTCCGTCCGGCGTGAACCATTCGA
>JANQHZ010000584.1 GCA_028282445.1 Candidatus Binatia bacterium
CCGTATTCGCGAGGAGCTTGGCTGGAAGCCTCGCTTTGACTTCGACAGCGGTATTCGCGCCACCGTCGAGTGGTACTTGGCAAACCGCGATTGGTGCGCAGCGGTGCAGGGCAACGAGGATGCGCGGCGCCGATTGGGCCTTTCCCCGTCGACGTAGTCTTTCGATCCGACAGACCCGAGAGTTTGGAGTATTCGTCTTGAGAAAGGGAATCATACTGGCCGGCGGCGCCGGCACGCGGCTCTACCCGTTGACGCGGGGGATGAGCAAGCAGCTACTGCCGATCTACGACAAGCCGATGGTGTATTATCCGCTGTCGACGCTCATGCTGGCGGGGATCCGCGAGATTCTCGTCATCACGACGCCGCAGGACCGTGATGCCTACGAGCGTGTGCTCGGCGACGGTCGCGAGCTCGGCATCGAGATCAGCTACGCGATCCAGCCGGCGCCGGAGGGGATCGCGCAGGCCTTCTTGATCGGCGCCGATTTCATCGACGGTTGCCCGGTGACGCTCGCCTTGGGGGATAATGTCTTCTACGGGCACGGTCTGCCCGAGGTTTTGCGGCGGTCGGGGGAGAGTCGCTCGGGCGCGACGGTGTTCGGCTACTGGGTGCGCGATCCCGAACGCTACGGTGTCGTCGAGTTCGACAAGAACGGAGTCGCGATCGATCTGGTCGAGAAGCCGGCGCAGCCGCGCTCTTCGTACGCCGTCACCGGACTGTATTTTTACGACGGCGAAGTCGTCGATATCTCGAGGTCGCTCAAGCCCTCGGCGCGAGGCGAGCTCGAGATCACCGACGTCAATCTGGTCTATCTCGAGCGGCGGGCACTTACCGTGGAGAAGCTCGGGCGCGGTGTCGCTTGGCTCGATACCGGCACTCACGAGTCCTTGATGCAGGCGTCGAACTTCATCCAGGCGATCGAGGAGCGCCAGGGGCTGAAGGTCGCGTGTCTGGAGGAGATCGCGTTGCGCATGGGCTACATCGATGCCGCGCAGGCCGCGAAGCTGGTCGAGCCGTTGAAGAAGACGGGATACGGCGAGTACCTGCAACGGGTCTTGGAGCAGGAGTCTTAGTTGAAATTCACTCCGACAGCGCTGCCCGAGGTGATCTTGATCGAACCCGATGTCCATCGCGACGAGCGCGGCTTTTTTCTCGAGGTCTTCCACGGCCGCAAGTATGGCGAAGGCGGTGTCGACGCGGTGTTCGTGCAGGACAATCACTCACGATCGTCGCGCGGTATTCTGCGCGGGCTGCACGCGCAGTGCCGGCGGCCGCAGGGCAAGCTGGTCCGAGTCATCGAGGGGGAGATTTTCGACGTCGCGGTCGATGCGCGCTCGGGCTCGCCAAATTTCGGTCGCTGGGTCGGTGAGACCCTTTCGGGCGACAACTTCAAGCAGCTCTATGTGCCGCCCGGCTTCCTGCATGGCTTCTGCGTGATCAGCGAGCGTGTGGACGTCGAGTACAAGTGCACCGACTTCTACGATCGCGACGACGAGATCTCCGTTCGTTGGGACGATCCGGACATCGGCATCGACTGGCCGATCGCCGATCCGCTCCTGTCGGCCAAGGATCTCGCCGCGGTGTCGCTGTCGGAGGCGGCGCCTCGGCTGGCGGGAGCTTGAGGCCACTGTCGATGGCCGGCGGCATCGTCATCACCGGAGCGGGTGGCCAGCTCGGCCGAGCGCTGCGGGGCGTCCTGGCAGAGCGGCGTCCGCTCGCACGCACGCGCCGCGAGCTCGACATCGCCGATCTCGATGCCGTGCGGGCTTGTCTCGACGCGGCCGAGCCGGCGTTGGTGATCAACGCCGCCGCGTACAACGCGGTCGACGGAGCCGAGGAGGATTCCGACGGGGCCTACCGCGGCAATGCCCTCGGCCCGCGCAATCTGGCTCTAGCGACAGCAGCGGCCGGTGTCCCGCTCGTCCACGTCTCCACCGACTACGTCTTCGACGGTCGCGGCGAACGGCCGTACCACGAGTTCGACCGCCCGAACCCGCGCACGGTATACGGAGCGAGCAAGTTGGCGGGCGAGGACGCGGTGCGGGATCTCAATCCACGGCACTACGTGGTGCGCACTGCCTGGCTGTACCACGCCGACGGAAAGAACTTCGCCAACACCATCGTCGGCTTCGCCGATCGCGACGAGGTGCGGGTGGTGAGCGATCAATTCGGTAGTCCGACCTACGTGCCCCATCTTGCGCAAGCGATCGGGCGGCTGATCGAGAGCGATGCCTACGGAACGTTTCACCTGGTGAACGGTGGGGCCGCGAGTTGGTTCGACTTCGCCGTTGCTCTGTACCAGGCTTTGGATCTGCAGACGCCGGTGCGCCCGGTTTCGACCGCGGACTTTCCGCGACCGGCGGAGCGACCGCGCTACTCCGTCTTGGCCTCCATCCAGGAGCCTCGCATCGACTTGCCGCACTGGCGCGACGGTGTGGCGGAC
>JANQHZ010000602.1 GCA_028282445.1 Candidatus Binatia bacterium
CTTGTCGGCCGGTCTCTGCGAGACCTGCGCGCACGCAAGAGAGATCCGCTCGGCCAAGGGCTCGCGCTTTCTTCTCTGTGGCCTGGCCGCCACCGACCCGCGCTTCCGGCGCTACCCGCAGATCCCGGTCCTCGACTGCCGCGGCTTCAGCGAGAAGGCGGCCGCGGACA
The DNA here is from genome assembly GCA_028282445.1 of Candidatus Binatia bacterium. Taxonomy (GTDB): domain Bacteria; phylum Desulfobacterota; class Binatia; order HRBIN30; family CADEER01; genus CADEER01. The sequence goes on from JANQHZ010000602.1 coordinate 171, forward strand.
AACAGAAGTCGGTCGCAAACCCGGCGCGTGCGCGAACGACCGCCTCCTCAACCTAGTCCTCGACACGGCCAATCCGAATCGCCGGGGCGACGCATGCGTCGCCCGGTCGCCCGCCCCGGGGAAGCACCGCACCATCGTGTCTTGTCACGCAGTCCCGTCGCTCCACCGGGCGAGGCATTCTCCTCCGCCAAGGCTTCGGAGAACAGGTTGCCTCGCCCATCGCGAAAGCACGACCGCTACAAATACGCAGCCTCGTCGGTCACCGGCCCGCCAGTACCCGTCTAGAAAACCAAGTCCCAAGCCTGCTGAATCGACGGTACGCCAACCACCTCGACCTTGGGCACCCCCGGCAGCTGGCGCCGCGACGTCTCCGGGACGACGCAACGCTCGAAGCCGAGCTTGGCGGCCTCCCTCACCCGCGCCTCGACTTGGCCGACCGCCCGCACCTCGCCCGCCAGCCCCACCTCGCCGATGAAGAGGGTTTGCGCGGGCAGCGGTCGATCGAGAAAACTCGAGGCGACCGCCAACAGGGCGCCGAGATCGGCCGCCGGCTCGTCGATGCGCACTCCGCCCGCGACGTTGACGAAGATGTCGTGCCCGCCCAGCTGGATCCCCATCTTCTTCTCGAGAATCGCGATCAGCAGAGCCACCCGGTTGTGATCGAGGCCGAGCGTCGTGCGGCGCGGCGTTCCGAGCGCCGTCGTCGACACCAGCGCCTGCAGCTCGACCAGGATCGGACGGGTGCCCTCGACGCTCGCGATCACCACCGAGCCCGGCACATCGACCGGGCGCTCGGCCAGAAACAGAGCGGAAGGATTCTCCACCGGCTGCAACCCCTCCTGCTTCATCTCGAACACCCCGATCTCGTTGGTCGAGCCGAAGCGATTCTTGACCGCGCGCAGGATGCGAAAAGGATGACCGCGATCTCCCTCGAAGTAGAGCGCGGTATCGACCATGTGCTCGAGCACGCGCGGGCCGGCGAACGCGCCCTCCTTGGTCACGTGTCCAACCAACACGCACGCAAGATCGTGACGCTTGGCGAAGTGAACGATTCGAGCGGCGCTCTCGCGGATCTGACCGATGCTGCCCGGCGCCGCCTGGAGCTCCTCGGTGAACACCGTCTGCACCGAATCCACCGCCAGAATGACCGGCTCGATCTTCTTGGTCTGCTCGAGCACCGCTTCGAGATGCGTCTCGGAGAACACCAACAGTCCGTCCGCCTTCACTCCGAGGCGGTCGGCGCGCATCTTGATCTGCTGCGGCGATTCCTCGCCCGAGACGTAGAGCGCCGCGCTGCGTTGCGCCAGATGAGCGAGTGCCTGCAGCACCAAGGTGGACTTGCCAATGCCCGGGTCGCCGCCGATCAAAATCACCGAGCCCGGCACCACCCCGCCGCCGAGCACCCGATCGAGCTCGTCGATCCCGCTACCGTAGCGAGCCTCGGTGGCGGCCTGCAGCTCGCCGATCGGCTGCGGCGGCGGAGCCGACCGAGCGGAGCTGCCACGCTTGGTCTTGAGTGGTGCCTCGACACGCTCCTCGACGAGCGTGTTCCACTCTTCACAGGTCGGACAGCGCCCGAGCCAACGCGCCGACTGGGCGCCGCAACTCTGGCAGGTGTAGACGGACCTAGGCTTGGCCATTGCCGGTGCGGTGGAGAGGCGGGCGCGGAGGGATTTCCGAGTTCATTGCTATCGCTAGAGCTTTCCAGTGAAGCTCACTCGGGGCAACGGAACCGACAGGTCGGCCCCGTAGCGCGGGCGAGCCGGCGATCGAGCGTCGCCAGCGGAAGCCCGACCGCCTCTGCGATCGCAACATACCACGCGTCGTAACTACTCACGCTCCCACGCAATTGCCAGACTCGCTCCGCGAAAGGCTCGAAAGGCGCCAGGTCGATGTCGAGGCGCAACAGGTCGTGCAGCGCCGCCGTCGCCTCGACGCGTGTCGTTGCCTTCGATCGCTCCAGCCTGCGCAAGACGTTCGCCGCCTCGACCAAGACCAGATGCGGAGCGACGAGCGCGCCGGCGGCGACGACGTCTTCCGCCCAGGCGCCGTCGCGTCCGGAATCAATCGTCGCAGCCACCAGCACAGACGCGTCGACAACCACAGTCAGCGACGATCCGCGTCGCGCGCGCGCACGATCTCTGTACGTGACACACGAGTCTGTCCCGCCCGTTTCCGCTCGCGCACCTGCTCGAGCCATGCGTCGACCGGCGGCCGCGACGCGAGGCGTTCGAGCTCGCCCCGAAGAAACTCTTGCATCGATTGCCGAGCCCGCGCCGCGCGAGCCGCCAACTCGTCTCTCACCTCGTCGGGAACGTCGCGAATCGTAATCTGAACCGGCATGCTGGCATTATGCAGTCACCGATGGCTTTTCGCAAGCATCACTGCTTGTGACTTAGGCGACGTCGGCGCGAATGCAGGAGTAGCGCGGCGCGGGATAGCTGGGAGTCCTCCGTCCCGCAGGGCGGAGGACCCCATCGCGCCTACTGCCGACGGGTTCGCGCCAACAAGCCGCCTGCACCGATCGCGAGCAGGATGGCGAGGATGGCGATCAATGCCGCGCGCGACGTCGCCGGCACCCCGGCCGCGGGGCGCGTCGCGCAAACGCCGTCGGTTTGGCAGAACTGCCCCGGGCCGTCGCAGGACTCATTGCAGCAGACCTGATTCACGCAGTTGCCGCTCGCACACTGTCCGTCGTCGGCGCAGGTCGACCCGTCCGGGCCACCGATGGTTGCGGTCGCTGTCGCGGTCGCCGTCGGTGTGGGCGTCGGGACGGGTGTCTCGAAACATTGATTGCTGCAGGTGCCCGCGGCCTGCTCGAATAGAGTACAAGCGCGGCAATCCGGCCAGGCGACACACGCTACCGGTAGGTTGCCGTCCAACGTGAACGCCTGGCCGCAGGCCTCCACGTCCGTGATGCTGAAGCAGCTCGAGAGAACCGTGCGATCCGTATTGGCGCAGCTCGGTGGGGGGCTGCAAGTATTGGAACAGCCTCTGTCGACCTGATTCCCGTAGCTACAACCGCGGCATCGCTCCTCGTCCTGGTCGTAGAAACACGACACGGACTCCCCCTCATTGTTGCGCGCGTACGCCAGGGCACAGTTGGTCGGATCGCCGTCGAATGCCCGGCACGCCTGCGAGCGCGCGTCGCCGGTGAACAGGGTCCGGGTATCGTCTTCCGGGCAAGGCGGAGGCGCTTGGCATTGGTTCGTGCAATCGCCGGCGAGAACGTCCGACGCCGAGCAGTCTTCGCACCGATCAAGACCGTCGTTGTACCAGCAGGAGGTGAAGCCGAACTCATTCTCCCGCACGAACACCGATTCGCAGGCGCCTTGTTGGCCGTTGAAGGCTCCACAGGAGCTCGTCAGCGAGCGAACGGAGTCCGCGCAGGTCGCCGGGTCGCAGGAGTTTACGCATTGCCCGCTACCCTCTCGGGAGGGAGCGCAGCCGCGGCACCGGTCCTCGGCGCTGTCGTAAAAGCAAGAGACGATTGCACTGGGCTGCTGCCGGCGGCGGGCGTAGGCGAGATTGCAATTGGTCTCGTCGTTGTCGTAGAGCCCGCAGGCGCCGTCGCCGCCGATTGGGTTTTTGCCGCCGGCGTAGAGAGTCCGGGTGCCGTCGTCGCACGACGGGTTCGGTTGGCACTTGTTGGTGCATTCGACCAGTGCGGTGTTCCTCGGATTGCAACCGGCGCACTCGCCGGAGTCCTCGTCGTACCAGCAGGAGAGCGGAACCAAGTCACCGCTGAGCGCATACGAAGCTTCGCAGGCGGTACGATCGCCGCTGAGCTGTTGGCAAGCTTGCGTGCCCGGGCCGCCGACGAAGCTCAGCGAATCGTCCAGACAGGGAGGAGTCTCGATGCAGTCGTTGAGACACCCCGGCGGCCCCGCGACTCCCGAAGTGACGGCGCCGACCGCGAACGGGCTGCCACTGAAGCGACCGCACGGTAGGCATTGGAATCCTGCGCTACAGGAAATCGCATTGCCGTTCTGATCCTCGGTGAAGCTCGCCTCGCATTGGGTCGGATCGCCGGAGAACTGGGTGCACGCGCTGGTCCGAATTCCCTCTGGGGCACCCTCCGTTGAAGCGGCCGGCGCCCTGCTTCGCTCCGGATCTTGCTCACAAACAGTCGCGGTGCAGGTGTTCACACAAAGGCCTTCCGCTTCGGCGAAGCGATTGCAGCCCCTACAGCCGCCTTCGGACGAGGCACCATTGGTGGTAGCGGGAGGTTCAACACCCTCGGTCGACCAATAGCAGGAGACGTCGTCGCCATTCCCGTTGCGGGCGAAGCCGGTCAAGCAGGATTGCTCGTCCCCGAACTGCCGGCAGGCGCCCCCCGAATCCCCCTCTCCCGGGCCGCCCGAGAAGCTACGGGACGAATCCGCGCAAGTCGGCGGCGGCAGGCATTCGTTGGTACAGGTGCTCTCGCCGTCGGGCCGGCAGGCGCTGCATGCCCCGTCTTCGTAATAGCACGAATACGGCACACCGATCCCCCGCCGCTCGATGACCACGAACGCCGCGGCGCATGCCGTCGCATCGCCGTCGAACTGGCCGCAGCCCGGCCCGCCTTGCGACTGCCCGCTGGTCGTCGCCGCGCCGTTGTCCCCTGAGTCCACCTGGGTGCGATCGGTATCGTTGCAGATGGTCGGGTCGCAGGTGTTGGTGCAGCGCAGGCGAGAAGCGTCGAACGCGCTGCAGATGCGACACTCGCCGGAGTCCCCATCGAACCAGCAAGAGGCCTGGCCCTCGGTGCCGAGCGCGAAGGCGGAATTGCATCCGTCCGCGTCGTTGTCGAAGCCGCCGCAGCCCGGTCCGTCCTGCGGACTACAGTTCGGTATTCCACTCAGGCTCGCTCCCGAAGTGGCCGTATCCCCGCATTCGCCACCCGGCGAAAAGATGCGGGTCGGATCTTGCTCGCAAATCAACTGAGCGCCGGAGGGCGCGATCGCCAACACTACCAGCGCAGAGACGATCGAAACCAACGGACGCACGCTTCTGAGCAACTGTTTCACTACTTCCTCCCCTGCCGATCCGCCGATATTCGCGAAGGTCGACGTTCCCCCGACAGCTGACAGCCCAGACTTCTCGGGTCAAGCGGGAATCCCGAACCACACGCGGCGCGCTCCGGGCGCCTCTCGCCCGACGGGCGTCTCTGGTCTAGGCTTCGAGCCGTGACCGATCGTTTCCTCGAAGAGCAGCGCGCCGAGCGCGAGCGGGCCGGGCTCCAGCGACAGATGCGGCCGGTCGACGGCCCGCAGGACACGCACCTCGTCGTCGACGGCAAGCGGGTGCTGTCGCTGTGCTCCAACAACTACCTGGGGCTGGCCAATCACCCCGCGCTCGCCGAGGCGGCGGCGGCGGCGGCACGCGACTTCGGGGTCGGCTCGGGGGCTTCGCGCCTGATCTCCGGGTCGATGAGGATCCACCACGACCTCGAGGAGAGTTTGGCGGAGTTCAAGGGAACCGAGCGCGCCCTGCTCTTCACTTCCGGATACCACGCCAACCTCGGCACCATCGCCGCGCTGGTCGGACCCGGCGATACGGTGTTCAGCGACGAGCTCAACCACGCCAGCCTGATCGACGGGTGCCGACTCTCTCGCTCGGAGGTCAGCATCTACCCGCACTGCGACGTCGAGCAGCTCGAGCGACAGCTGGCGGCTTGCCGTTCGGAACGCAAGCTGATCGTCACCGATTCGATCTTCAGCATGGACGGCGACGGCGCGCCGTTGATCGAGATCTGCGACGTCGCGGAACGCTACGGCGCCATGGTGATGGTCGACGAGGCGCACGCGACCGGTGTTCTCGGCGACCGAGGCGCCGGGCTCGCCGAGCAGCTCGGGGTGCGCGACCGGATTACGATTCAGATGGGAACCCTGGGCAAAGCACTCGGTTCGTTCGGCGCCTACGTCGCCGCCGACGCCGACGTCATCGACCACCTCGTCAATCGCGCTCGTCCCTTCATCTACACCACCGCTCTGCCGCCGCCGACCGTCGCGGCGGCGGCGGCCGCTCTCGAGCTCGTGCGCAACGAGCCCGGGCGGCGCGAGTCGCTGCGAAGGAACGCCGCTCGACTGACGCGCGGCCTGCGCGCAGCGGGCTTCGAGATCCCGGGCGCGGACGACAGTCATATCCTGCCGGTCGTCATCGGCGGCGCCGACGAAACGATGCAGCTCTCGACCGACCTGCTCGACCACGGCGTCTTCGCTCACGGCATCCGTCCTCCGACGGTGCCGCGAGGAACCTCCCGCATCCGCGCCACCGTCATGGCGACGCACAGCGAGGCGGACATCGACGACGCGATCGCCGCCTTCGAGAAGTGCCGCGATCGCCTACCCGCTGACGGTCGTCAAAAACCGTAGTTCGTAGGGCGGGCCTCGGCCCGCCTCCACCCTACGGAAAGTCGGCCTGCGAGCGTCGCCTTTACCGCCCCCGGGGCTCGGTCTAGGTTGAAGCGATGTCTTTCTCGACCCCCGAGCTCATAGAGTGGGATCACCGCTACCTCTGGCATCCCTTCACCCAGATGAAGGATTGGCTCGGCGAGGACCCTCTCGTCATCGAGCGCGGCGAAGGCAACTACCTGATCGACACCGAGGGCAACCGATACCTCGATGGAGTTTCGTCCCTGTGGTGCAACGTACACGGCCACCGCAAACCCGAGCTCGACGCGGCGCTCAAGGAGCAATGCGACCGCATCGCGCACACTACCATGCTCGGGCTGAGCAACGTCCCCGCCACG
>JANQHZ010000671.1 GCA_028282445.1 Candidatus Binatia bacterium
CGCAGGGCGCGCACCAGGATGTGGAGGCCTTTGAAGTAGTGGGCGCCATCGAGTCGCGAGAGGAAGAACACCAGCGCCCAACCGACCGCGCCGAGGCGCGGCACGAGCTCGGGCTTCCGGAGGGGCCGCTGGTGTTCTTCCTCTCGCGACTCGATGGCGCCCACTACTTCAAAGGCCTCCACATCCTGGTGCGCGCCCTGCGCCAGGCCCCCGGCGTCAAGATCGTAATCGGGGGCGACGGGGAGCTGCGCAGCCGATACGAGCGCCACGCAGCCAAACACCTCGGCACGAGGGCCATCTTCGTCGGCGACATCGCCGAGGCTGCCCTGCCGAAGTACTACGGCGCCGCCGACGTCGTCGCGCTGCCGTCGATCGACCGCACCGAGGCGTTCGGATTGGTGCTGCTCGAGGCGATGGCGTGCGGCACCCCGGTGGTGGCCTCGCGCTTGCGAGGCGTACGCACGCTGGTCGACGACGGCGTCAGCGGGTTCCTGGTTGCGGCGGGAAACGAGGCTGAGTTGGCCGACAAGATCGTCACTGCAGCGGCCGATCGCGACCGCCTCAGCCCCAATGCCCGTCGCATCGCCGCCGGCTTCGCCTGGCCCGACATCGCCACCCGCTTGAGCCGGATTTACGAAGAGCTGCGGGAGCGTTGAGGCCCGGCCGCGCGAAAATCGCCGTGCGGATCTTGCTGATGCCGCCCGACGATCCTGTTCCCCGGCCAGGGGCTGTCGATTTTCCCGTCACTACGTCGCCCCCCTTTGAAAAAGGGGGGTTGGGGGGGATTTTCAGATCGGTCCCTTCCGATAAATCCCCCTCAGTCCCCCTTTTTCAAAGGGGGAGGTCATTCGCGAAGCGGTTGCGGTCCGTCATCGACCCCCTTCAAGGGGCCGGCCTTATTCGCCTTTCGGCAACCCAACGGGCCTGCGCCCCGCCCCGCGCTGCGGGCTTGTGAACCGGCAGCGCCTTGTCTAAAGGTTGGCTGTTACCGCGACGGCTCCAGCATTGTACTCGGCGCCCGCGTGTTGCGCGGTGAAAAATCTCAGCACCAGATGGAGTCATTGTGCCGAAAGCATTGATTACCGGGATCACCGGTCAGGACGGTTCCTACTTAGCCGAGTTCTTGCTCTCCAAGGGGTACGATGTCTTCGGCGTCGTTCGGCGCGCCAGCACCGAGAACTTCGAGCGAATCGAACACCTCCGCGATCAGGTGACTTTGGTCCAGGCCGACCTGCTCGACCACCTGTCGCTGATCGAGGCGTTGGAGGAGTCGGAACCGGACGAAGTCTACAACCTGGCGGCGCAATCGTTCGTACCGACATCGTGGAAGCAGCCGATGCTGACGGCCGAGTTCGACGCGGTCGGGGTCACCCGGCTACTGGAATCGATCCGCACGGTGAATCCCAAGATCCGCTACTACCAAGCGTCCTCGAGCGAGATGTTCGGCAAAGTCCTGGAAGTGCCGCAAAGCGAGACCACACCGTTCTACCCGCGCAGCCCCTACGGCGTCGCCAAGGTGTACGGCCACTTCATCACGGTCAACTACCGCGAGAGCTACGACATGTTCGCCTGCTCCGGAATTCTCTTCAACCACGAGTCGCCGCGCCGAGGTAAGGAGTTCGTCACCCGCAAGATCAGCGACGCGGTCGCGCGCATCAAAGAGGGGCTCCAAGACGAGCTCAAGCTCGGTAACCTCAACGCCGAGCGCGATTGGGGCTTCGCCGGCGACTACATCCGCGCGATGTGGATGATGCTGCAGCAGGACGAAGCGAGCGATTACGTCGTCGCGACCGGCGAGACGCACAGCGTGCGCGAGTTCGCCCGACTCGCCTTCGAGCACGTCGATTTGGAGTGGGAGAAGTACGTCGAAACCGATCCGGCGCTGCACCGTCCCGCCGAGGTCGACCAGCTGATCGGCGACCCGAGTCGCGCCCACTCCATTCTCGGCTGGAAGCCGGAGGTCGACTTCCCAGGCCTGGTGCGGATGATGGTCGACAGCGATCTGGTCCGGGTGCGGCGCAGCGGCTGACCACGCCCGTCCCGCGCGCCGGACTCAGGGCTCGTAGCCCAGCGCGCGCATGGCCTCCTTTTGGGCCTCGTCGAGCTCGACACGCGCCGCCGGCGTCCGGTCGCCTCGGCGATCGGCCCGATATCGCTCGAGCTCGGATTCGAGCGCCCGCACCCGGCCGGCGACGGCCTCGTCGGCGTAGAGATTGCGTCGCTCCGCAGGGTCGTCCGCCAGAGCGTGATAGCGGGCCGTCGTACCGCCCGTTTCGCCGCGATCGACGCAGCTGGCGAGCTTCTCGTCACGGCGCCACATGGCCGTACATTGCAGAGCCTCGTCGTCGAGCTCGGCGTACGAGACCTCGCCTTGCCAAGGCGAACGAAACAGATCCTCGCCGTCGAGGCCGGGCGGGACCGCAACGCCGACCAGCGAAAGGAGGCTCGGAGTGACATCGACCTGCTCGACCCGACCGTGCACCTGCCGATGGCCGACTCCCGGCACCCGCACGATCAGCGGCACACGAACCTGCTCTTCATACGGCGGCTTCTTGTGCCCGAGCCCACCGCGTTCGAGTAGCTCCTCGCCGTGGTCGGACACGACGACCACCACCGATCGCTCCAACAAGCCGTGCCCTTCGAGCGCCCCGAGGACGCGACCGAAGGAAGCGTCGTTGTACCGAATCTCGTCGTCGTAGCTGTCCACCAACCGGCTGCGCAGCTCGCGCCTATGCTGCGCATCGCCGAGATGCGAACGGTAGCCCTCCTGTTTGAAAAAGGATCGGTCGAATTCGACGTCCGCGGCCCGCGAAAAGCGGCGCGCGCCGGGGAGGTAGGGTTCGTGCGGGTCGACGTAGTGGATGAAGAGAAGAAACGGCTGCGCATCGGACAACTCCGGTACGATCGGCAACACCTTCTCGTTGACCCGGTCGGAGCGGGTGATCGCATCCGGTCGCTCGCGCCCTCCGGCGATGTACTCGTACCGATCGTAGCCTCGGTCGAAGTTGAAGAGCGGACCGGCATTGCCGTTGGCGACGATCCCATAGGTCCGGTAGCCGGCCCGTTGCAGGTACTCGGACAACAACACGCGGTCGTCAGCCAGGCGTTGGCGCAGCGTATTGGCGCCGTGATTCTTCGGGTAGAGGCCGGTCAGCAGTGAGGCCGTCGCCGGCTTGGTCCAGGTCGACTGCGCGATCGCATTGCGAAATACGAGCGATTCGCGCGCCAAAGCATCGATGTGGGGCGACGTCTCGCGGTGGTAGCCGTAGGCCCCCAGGTGGTCGGCTCGCAAGGTATCGATCAGCACCACGACGACGTTGCAGCGGTCGCACGGCGCATCCAACAAGGGCGGGATCGACGATGCGGCGGTCCCCTCGTCGAGCGCGCTCGCGCTCTCGACCTGCGCAGTCGGCAGCGGTGCCGTGCCCGCCACCAACAGACCGCAGCACAGTCCCGCCGCCCACAACGGCACGGACGCGATCGAGTGGCGAGCACGGCGCCTTCCGGATCGGTCGAACAAAGTACCTGCGATCATACGCGACTCCCGAGCGAAGCCCAGGCCGGCGGTCGCCCCCCTCGGGCAACGAGGAGTTGATCGGCTCAACCCGGCTCGGTACACTCCCGGCATCGTTATTATTTGACCCAAACCGGGCCCGAGTTTCACCAAACCTCCCCGCGGCCCGATCGGCGGTGGCGGTGACGGAGGTAGCGCAGCATGCATGACTTGCAGGGCAAGAGAGTCGCCGTAACCGGCGGGTCGGGCTTTCTCGGTTCGCACGTGGTTGAGCGCCTTGCCGAACGCGGCGCCGATATCTTCGTGCCGCGCAGCCAGACCTACGACCTGGTCTCCGCCGACGGCGTCCGGCGATTCTATGACGACGCCGCCCCGCAATTCGTCATTCATCTGGCCGCACAAGTCGGCGGCATCGGCGCCAACCGCGACAACCCCGGCAAGTACTTCTACGACAACCTGATGATGGGCGTGCAGCTCATCGAAGAGGCCCGCCACCGCAACGTTGAAAAGTTCGTCGCGATTGGAACGGTTTGCGCCTACCCCAAGATGACTCCGGTACCGTTCCGCGAGGACGATCTGTGGAATGGCTACCCGGAAGAGACCAACGCTCCTTACGGCCTTGCCAAGAAGATGCTCCTCGTGCAGTCGCAGGCCTATCGCGAGCAGTACGGCTTCCAGTCCATCTTTCTGCTGCCGGTCAACCTCTACGGCCCGCGCGACAACTTCGACCCGGCGTCGTCGCACGTCATCCCCGCTCTGATCAAGAAGTGTCTGGACGCGATCGACAGCGGAGCGGACGAGATCGAGGTTTGGGGCACCGGAAGGGCCAGTCGCGAGTTCTTGTACGTCGACGACTGCGCCGATGGGATCGTACTGGCCACCGAACGCTACGACGACTCCGAGCCGGTGAATCTCGGCGCAGGACGGGAAATCACCGTCAAGGATCTCATCGAGACGATCGCGAAGCTAACCGGCTTCGCCGGCAAGATCCGCTGGGACGAGAGCAAGCCCGACGGCCAGCCCCGACGTTGCCTGGACGTATCGCGCGCCGCAGAGCGATTCGACTTCCGTGCGAAGACCTCCTTCGAAGACGGTCTACGCCGTACCATCGAGTGGTACCGCGCGCGACGCCAAGACGCGGCATAGACAGGCCCTTGCAGCTTCGAGGTGAATCGCTCAGCAGGTTCGGATCGCAACCGGCCGGCCGGTTGCGAAGCCGGCTGGCCGGGAAGCGTTACGAGCGAGCCGCCGCGTCGTGAACCGATCGGAAACAAGCCCGACCGAAGCAGCTCGACAGGAGATTCGCGAGCTACTGAATCCGACCAACCTGCTCAACAGCTTGACACGCAATCGCGACCTGCTCTGGCAGCTGAGCGTGCGCGAAGTCCGCGGCCGCTACCAGGGATCGATTCTCGGAACCGGATGGGCGCTGATCACCCCACTCGCCACCCTCGGCGTCTATACACTCGTCTTCGGCGTCATACTCAAGGCGCGTTGGGAGCAGGCTGAGAGTGAGGGAGTGGCGGCGTTCGCCATCGTGCTGTTTGCCGGAATGGTCGCCTACAACCTTTTCGGCGAGACCGTCGGCCGCGCCGCCAGCCTGGTCGTATCGCGGCCGAACTTCGTCACGAAAGTGGTCTTTCCACTCGAGATTCTGCCACTGACCAGCCTGGTCGCGGCACTGATTCACTCACTGATCGGCGTCGGAATCGTCGTCGCCCTCCGGCTGGTGACCACGGGCGAGGTTTCCACCACCGTGTGGCTGCTCCCGCTCGCGTATGTCCCCCTGCTTGCGTTCACTGCCGGACTCAGCTGGATGCTGGCGGCTTTCGGCGTGTTCTACCGCGACCTCGAAAACATCATGTCGATCGTCGTGCAGCTGCTGTTTTTCCTGACCCCGATCCTCTACCCGCTGTCGGCCGTGCCGGACTCCCTGCAACCGCTGCTGCGCCTCAATCCCCTCACCGCGGTGGTCGAGGACTTTCGCCGCATTCTGCTGTGGGATCTGCCGCCCGATTGGCTTCTGCTGGCGATCAACACGACTCTTTCGCTGGCGGTGGCGATGCTGGGCTACACCTGCTTCATGGCTTTGCGGAGAGCCTTCGCCGATGTCCTCTGAGTATATCGTCGAGGCCGACAACCTCGGTCACGTCTACCACCTCTACGACAAACCCGGCGATCGGCTGAAGCAGGCCTTCCTTTGGGGCCGGCGAAAGCTGTACCGGGATTTTTGGGCAGTCCGCGGCGTGTCCTTCAAGCTCGCTCGCGGCGAGGCGCTCGGCATCATCGGGCGCAACGGCTCGGGCAAGTCGACCGTTCTGCAGATGCTCGCCGGAGTGCTGCACCCCTCCGAGGGCCATTGCGGCGTGCGCGGTCGCACCGCGGCGCTGCTCGAGCTCGGCAGCGGCTTCAACCCGGAATTCAGCGGCAGAGACAACGTCTACATCAACGGGGCGATTCTCGGTATCGGCCGGTCCGAGATCGATCAGCGTTTCGAGCAGATCGTCGACTTCGCCGACATCGGCGACTTCATCGACCAACCCGTCAAGACCTACTCGAGCGGCATGGTCGTACGGCTCGCCTTCGCGGTGCAGGTCTTCGTCGACCCGGAGCTGCTCATCGTCGACGAGGCGCTCGGCGTAGGGGACATTTTCTTTCAGCAGAAGTGCTTCGATCAACTGCGAGAGCGCCGACGCCGCGGCCTTACCTTGATTCTGGTGTCGCACGACCTCGATGCCGTGCAACGCGTCTGCGACCGAGCGCTGATCCTCGAGTCGGGAAAACAAACCTTTCTGGGCGACGCTACCGAAGCGGTCACACGCTTCCACCGACCGCCGCGAAGCGGCGCCGACGAGCGCCGCACCGACCGAACCGAATCCCGACCGATGGCCCGGTCCAAGTGGTCGCAAGCGATCTTGAGCAACGACATCCTCGGGGAGAATCGACCCGCGGCGTCGTCGAACGCGGACTTCGAGATTCTCGCAGCCACCTTCGGTGACCTCGAAGGCTCCCAGGCACGGCAGTGCGAGTTGCTCGACGAGCTTTGCTTCGGCGTGCTCCTGCGCGCTCGTCAGCCGATCGCGCAACCGAACGTCGGGATCGAGATCTTCGACCGTTTCGGCGCATTGATCTACTCGGTCGGGATGGCGCAAATGGGCCAGCCGCCGCCCAGCCTCGGCCGAGACGACGAGATCGCCGTCCAGTTCCGCATCGCCATGTCGCTGAAGCCCGGCGAGTACACGTTTTCGCTGGAAGGCTCGGAGAGCACTTTGACCGGCAACCCCAACACGGCGATTTCGCATCATCGCATCGACAACCTCGGCCCCTTCGTCGTTCACTACGACGCGAGTCGCCTGATGCCGTTTTACGGAATCGCCCAGCTGCCGACCGAAGTCGAATGCGAGCTGGTGGGCGCCTCCCAGGGCGAGGTCGATCGACCATGAAGGTTCGCACTCTGACCGACGATGAGGTGTTGGCGGCGTACGAACCCCTGATCGAGCTCTACCCATACGTACCTCCACTGATCCAATGGCGAATCTGGGAATACGCCGCCTACCAAGCCTACTCGCTGCGCTCGCCGGTGCTCGACCTCGGTTGCGGCGACGGACGCTTCTTTCGCGCCGTCTGGCCACAGGTCACCGGCGTCGTCGGGATCGATCACGACGCGGGAGCGGTCGAGAGGGCGCGCGCCGGCGACATTTATGACGAGGTGCATCTCTCGTCGGCGAGCACGCTGCCGGTCGCGTCCGGGCACTTCGCGTCGATCTTCGCCAACTGCTCGCTCGAACACATGAACGACCTGCCGGACGTCGTCGCCGAGTTGTCACGATGCGCCAAGCCCGAGGCGGACGTGGTCCTCAGTGTCGTTACCGACCAGATCGCCCGCTGCGATAGCTTGAGCGCCCTTCTGCGCGTCATCGGCAGCGGCCAATCGGCGCGGGCGACCGAGGAGCGGTACTTCCGCTACCACAACCTCGTCAACCTGCTGTCGGTGGAAGCGTGGGTCGAGCTGCTCGAGCAAGCCGGACTGGAAGTCGTCGAGCACGTACCGATTCTGCCCGAGTTCAGCGCCAGGATCTTCATGCTCGCCGATCAGCTCTGGCACCTCCCGACCGACCGCGGGGAGATCGGCGACCTGGTTTCGCAACGGCTCGCCCAGGCCGGCGACTTCCGCTCGGGCTTCCGCCGGATCATCGCCGGCACTCTAGACCTCGACCGCGTCCGCACCACCGGGATCGGCGCGGTGTTCCGCGCCGTCAAGAGAAACGTCCCTTCCGCCAACATCCAGCACACGCCATCGCGAAGCGAGCGCGCCGACGACCACACCGGTGCACCCGCCCCGCAATCTCCGGCTAACGCCGACATCCCCGGTTGGCTCGCGCACGCCCTGCGCTACCGACTTCCACCGGGCTCGGCACTTTGCGTCGGCGAGCGATCTCGTGAAACCGCGGATCTTCTGGACGTCGTGGGCTTCGATGCGGAAGCGACCGCGGATCCTTCTCCTCACAACGGAGTCCACGATCTGGTGGTTCTCGACCTGGGGGACCAGCTCGACGAAGACGCGCTGCACGCATGCCTGGCACGCACCGCCGAGGACGGCATCCTGCTCGTCCGTCACGACCGCGCGCCTCAGGACGAGCGTGCCGAAAGCTCCCTCTCCGTCGAGATCTGCGACCGACTGCGCGACTGGGGTGCCGAAGGGGCCATCAACGAGCCTTGCCTGACCGGCGCCTTCGAAACTGTCACCATCGGCAGCCGTCGCGCTCCCGCGGCCCATCGAGCCGCTGAAGTCGAAAGTGCAGTGAAACGAGCAAGTCGGCAATCGATTGCATCTACCCTGGTGACGATGCTGGCCGAGCTCTCAGCGATACAAAGGAAACTGGTTGCAAGCGAGGAGCGCGTCTCGATTGCTCGTGAGGACGCCAAGCTGCGGGCCGACCTGGCAGAGCTCAAGGAGATGCTCAAGATCGCCGAGAACGACCGGGCTCTCCGACTGAGCGCGATCGAGGCGCAGTCCGCGGAGTTGGCGAAGGTCACCGCCGAGCGCAACCGATTGTCGGCGCAAATCGAGGAGGCGAAGGGGCAGGCCGCAGCAATCAACCGCGATCGTGACGATCGACTGCGCGCGATCCAGCACCTCGGCGACGAGAACGGCAAACTCAAGGGACAACTGAACGAAGCGACCGCGATGGTGGCGGAGCTGAAGGACCATCTGGAAACGAGCGAGAGCGACCGCGGCGCGCGCCTGCGCGTCATCGAAGAACAGGCGGAGACGATCGGTAGGATGCAGGCCGAACTGAGCTCGCTGCGAGCGGAAGCCGCGGACGAGAAAATACAACCGAGCGCCGGCGAATCGAAGTCGCGCACGCGGAAGAACTGAAACGCAGTACGGGGAGACTTCCAGGTTGTCGACCGCTCGCAAACATATCCATCCCGCAACGTCTGGGTCGCAGGAAATCGCGACCGAGGCGCCTGCACGGGATCACTGGCGTGTATTGAGCATCGCACGGGATCTTCCCTACTTCCCCGGCGGGCACGGCGGGAATACGCGGACCTTCGCCCTCATCCGGGAGCTGGCGCGAGATCATCGCCTCTCCGTCGTCTCGACGATCTACACCCCGGAGCACGTCGAGGCAGCCAAACGACTCGCCGAGGTGGTCGATCAGCTGCGATGCTATCAACCGGAGGCACTTCACACCGCGCAAGCGGTCGACGAGCCGGTAGCGGCACCTTCCGTTCGGCAGCGCATGGGCACCAGACTGGCGGCCGTCGCGCGCCAACTGCACTGGCTACCGCTCGAAGTACGCCAGTGGGAGATCACCTACGCCAACCTGCAGACGGCTCTCGCCAACGCCATCGCCAGCGGGCCGCACGATCTGGTCCAGATCGAATGCTCGGACAATGCGCTGTGGGCCGCCCATTTTCCGTTTCGCGGCGCCCGGGTGTTGGT
>JANQHZ010000680.1 GCA_028282445.1 Candidatus Binatia bacterium
TCGATCGAAGTGATGCGTCGATTGTGGAAGGGTGGTCCGGTGGGCTTTTCGGGCGAGTTCTATCGTTTCGACCCGGTCAGGATGTCGCCGATTCCGAGCCGCGATATTCCGATTTGGGGTGGCGGCGTGTCCAACCCGGCGCTGCGCCGGGCGGCGATGGTTTGCGATGGCTGGCTGTCCGAGGTTCACCGCATGGACGAGCTGCCGGCTCTGATCGGGTCGCTGCGGCAGGTCAGACGGGACGGTCCGCGCGCGGGGCAGGGCTTTTCGATCGGAGCGGCGGTCTCGGACGCGTTTACGGTCGACGCCTACCGCCGACTGGGTGATCTCGGTGTAACCCATCTGATCACTGTACCGTGGCTGTTCTACGGCAAGGGAGAGAGGCTCGGCGAAAAGTGCGAGGGCATTCGTCGCTTTGCGGGCGAGATCATCGATGCCTACGAGGCCGTGTCGTGAAGCTCTTCGAGTCGATTCGCATCGGCACGATGGAGGTGCGCAACCGCATCGTCATGTCGCCGATGACCACAGGCTATGCCGGTCTCGACCAGCTGCCTTCCTCCCAGCTGATCGCCTATCTGGTCGAGCGAGCGCGCGGTGGTGCCGGGCTGATCACGACCGAGGCTTGCGTGGTCGATCGACAGCACCGCGAGGTGCCGCACTCGATGCACTTTTCGTCCGACGAGGTGGTCGCGCCGCACCGGGCGCTGGTCGAGGCGGTGCACGAGCACGGCGCCAGGATACAGCCGCAGCTGGTGCATCCAGGTCCAGACTCTTTGTCGCCGCAGATCGAGCAGATTCCGAGCATCGGACCTTCGGTCATCCCGTCCTATCTGACCGGAACCCCGAGTCGCGAGCTCGCACGCGAGGAGCTGCCGGAGATCCTCGACCAATACGCCGCAGCGGTGCGGCGAATCCGCGAAGCCGGCTACGACGGCGTCGAGCTGCACGCAGCCCACGGCTATATGTTGCTCGGATCGTTTTTGTCGCCGTGGCGAAACAAGCGCTCCGATGCCTATGCCGGTCGTAAACCGGAAGGTCGCCTGCTCTTTCTGCTCGAAGTCCTGGCGACGATCCGCAAGGAGGCGGGCGACGACTTCCCGATCACCTTGCGAATCTCCGGTTACGAGCGCGTCGCCGGCGGTAGGGCGATCGACGATACCGCGCGGGTTGCGCCGCGTCTGGTCGAGGCCGGGGTGGATGCCTTCCATGTTTCGGGTGGAGTGATCGACCGGCTGACGACGATGATCATTACCGGGGCCGAGTGGGGCGACGCTCACAATCTGAGCGGGGCGCGCGCCGTCAAGAATGTCGTCGACGTTCCGGTAATCGCGGTCGGCCGCATCCACGACCCGAGGCTCGCGGAGCAGCTTCTCGTCCGGGGTGATGCCGATATGGTCGCGATGGCGCGACCGTTTCTCGCCGATCCGCATTTTCCCGACAAGTTGCAACGGGGGCGAAGCCGCTCGATCCGCTCGTGTATTTCCTGCGAGAACTGCGTCGACTCGATGGAGCGGTCG
>JANQHZ010000687.1 GCA_028282445.1 Candidatus Binatia bacterium
GGAACCGCTGCATTCGTGTCGTGGCGATGAAGATAGCCACGGCCCATGGCCGGCGCAAGGTGGCGCCTGTCAACGTTCGTGAAAGCGGCGGAATCCTCGTGCTCTCGGGCGCTTGCGCGCCGACGCCGGGGCGCGGAGTGAGCCGGACGGGACGAAAAGGGGGCGAGGCGTCGGCGGCCTCGCCAGGGTCGTCTAGACGGCCTTTTGGATGGGTTCGTGGAGCTCGGTTTCGACCGCGCTCATCTGGTTCAAGCGCCGGCGTAGGTGAAGCTGGTCGTTGATCGCCGACAGCAGCCGAACTCGATCGACCGGCTTGGGCACGAAGTCGGCCATTCCGGCCCGCATCGCGCGCTGCTTGAAACGGGTCAGGTCGTAACAGCTGAAGGCGATGATCGGAATCGACTTGAGCGACTCCCGACCGAGAATGTTTTCGGCCAGGCAGTAGCCGTCCATTCCGGGCATATGGAGGTCGAGCAGCACGAGATCGATTTTGTGCTCATCGAGGATACGCAGGGCCTCCCAGCCGCGGTCGGCGCGGTGGCATACAAAGCCCTGCGATTCGAGAAAACGACTCGTAATGATGAGGTGATCCTCTTCATCGTCGACGAGCAAGATTACGTTCTGATCGTTGTCACTCATGGCAGATTCCTAGATTCTGTAGTGATCCCAGGTGATTGCACGGTCCGTACCAACTCGCCGACGGTGGTGGGGACGGCCCGCGTCCGGCCGCAATAATCCGCGTCCGGCGTGCAAACGTGTCGCATGTCAATTTGCCGGTGGATTGCCCGCGCACGGACGCCATACCGGATGATGTGCGACTTTCCTGGCCGTGGCGGGACCGGCCTAGGGGTGGCGGATCTAGCCGGCGGTGCGTCAGTCCGTGCTCGGAGGGACCCGGTCCGGGCGTGCAAACTCGTACTCGGGAATCGGTTGCGAGTTGGCCCGGACGGCGGGCGATAGCCGTTCGACCAGCGTCTCGCCGGGCACTTGCGCGCGCAGGTAGGAGACGCTGTCACTCGGCATCGCGGCGGAGGCTGTCGAGCCCACGCGTACCGCTTCCGGCTTCTCGTCCGAGCGGGTAACCGCTCCCTTGAGGATCGGGTGGGTGGCGGCGAAGCCGTCGCCGCGGCCGGTCCCGATGATCTCGAGCTCCGCCGTCATTGCGGCGATGGCATCGGCATCGGTGGGCTGGGCGGGTTCGGGAAACTTACCGTCCTGGACGACGGTTTGCTGTTGTGCGCCGACCTTGAGACTTGGGCCGATGAGGCCGATCGAGCCCTGGACGTCGACGACGCCTTCGATGCCGTAAATCCGAGTCGACTTCTCCTCGGCGGAGTACTCGACTACGAACACCGTGCTCTCTGCGCGCACGACCGCGGTCGGGGTATCGACCTCGAAGGTCGCTTCGGCGGCGCGGCCGGCTTCCGACAGGAACGCTCGAAGCCTGCCGGCGGAGAGGCTGAGGACGTTGTCGTTGCTGCTCTGGTCGAAGCGCTTGACCGAGAGGGCGGAGCTACGACCGAGGTCGACGACCGCGGCGTCGCGAAAGAACAGCTTGGCTCTCCCTTTCGGCCCGGTGCGGATCTCGTCGGAGACGTAGACCGGAGCGCCGACGGTAACGACCTTCCAATCGCCGGCGCTGGCACGCCGGACCTCGACCGTGCCGCGGATTCCGACGAAACTTCCGATCTCGGTGGCTGCTGCGATCTGCGCGGCCATCGCTGTAATCGCGACGACGGATACGATCTCGAGGGTAGTCTTCATGGCTCGCGTCGTTGGCATTTCGGAATCCCCTAGAACCGCATACTGAGGCCGGCCGATACGATGTTCCGATCGTATTCGAACTCGTCGATGTTGGAGTTGTTGATGATTCCGAAGTAGTCGAGCGCCGCGGTGAGGTTGCGGGTGATCGGGCGCTCGAGGTGGATGACGATCTGGTGCTCGTTGTCGTTGCGGCCGTGGACGAACCCGGTGCGGCTGTTCGGGTGCTCCGCGTCGTCGAGGATGAGGGCGTAACCGAGTCGGGTGTCGAACCAGTCCATCACCGACGCTTCGAGCTCGAACTCGAACTGGTGCGACTGGTAGGCGAAGTCCGTTCCGTCGCGCGAGAGCGGGTCGTTGTCGGACCACTGGTAGCCGACGGTGAGAACCCGATCGACTGCGCCGAGCAGGAAGAGCTGCTTCAAACCGACCGCGTTGTTGATGGCGTCGCGCCACGGCTCGAAGGGGTTGCGCGTGTAGTCGCGACCGCGCAGTCGGTAGTACACCTGTGTCGCCGTGACGTCGCCCTCGTAGAAAGCGACCCAGGGCACCAGGCTGCCCTCGTGGAAGAAGGATTGGTAGTTTCTGCCGTAGTAGTTGTAGAAGGTCGACAGGCCGACTTGGTACCAGCGGTCGGCGCGGGTCGAGAAGTCGGCCCGGAAACGATGGCTGGAAATATCGTAGTCGTTTTCGCCGAAGTTGATGCCTTGGTAGCCGTCGTAGCCGAGGGTTCCGACAAAGAGCTCGGTGTCGAGCACTCTGTATTGACCGCCGAAGGCGATCTGTAAGCGACCGACATCCTCGCCGTTGGCGTCGCGGCTGCGTCGAATGCCGCTGTCGTTCGGGGCTAGCTTGACGTTTGAATCGTACGCGATGCCCATCTCGCCGTAGACCGACCACGGTTTGTCGTCGTCGGCTGCTCGTCGCGCGCGCGGTAGCGAGCTGCTGTCGAACTCCGCGGCCGCCGCCGCGATCTCCGTACCCGGCATGTTGTTCTCGGTGCTCGCCATCAATCCCCCCACCGAGCCGGTCTTACCCTGACGCAGCAAAGAGAGCCCTTCGTAGTAGTTTGCGACTGGACGAATCCGCGGGTCCTTGGCTGCGTTCTGGAAGTGACGCTGAGCTTCCGCGTCGTCGCCGCGCCGGTAATTCGCGATGCCGAGAAAGAGTGCTGCGCGGAAGCGATTCTCCGGTAGATCGTAGGCGCGCTCGAGCCAGGATTGAGCGTTCTCGTACTCGCCGGCCTCCAGGTAGAGGACGCCGAGGTCGAGCACGGCGGCTTGCAAGTCCGGACGTAGTTGCAGCGCGCGCTCGATGTCGGCGATCGACTCGCGCGTGAAGCCGAGGCGCGCTCCGCTGATGCCGCGGTAGTACAAGGCGATGGCGTCGTCGGGATCCGCCTTGGTGGCGTTGGTGAAGCTCGCGTAGGCGCTTTCCCACTGGCCGTTTTGAAACGGAACCAGTCCCTTTGCGTAGTGTTGCTGCGACTGGGTGTTGGCAGCCGCGAGGTGCGGTCCAACCAACATCAGCAAGATGACGACGAGGGTCGCCGGATGTTGTGCTTGAGTCCGTCCCACCGTTCCCTACTCCTCGGTTGACCGTAGTTCGGTCGTGATGTGCGCCGGTCGGGCGTCGAGATCAGCGATCGAGGTCCGTTGCGCACGAGCAGAACACTCGCAACGAAGCGCCCAGCAGTGCCATATACGCTCGCTTCAGGGGCCTGGTCAAGCGAAAAAGTTTCGGTTGTCCGGGCGTTTCCCGGCTTCTCGCATGGAGGGTGCGGACGCCGCTTTCGGCTTTGCCGCGGGGCGCTTGGCGGCGCAGCGAGGCATATATATGTAAGTCGCGTGCCCAAGGTTCCCCGCAAGATCGCCACCGAAGCCGAGGCCCTGCGCGACGAGCTCAATCTTCACTCGCATCGCTACTACGTGCTCGACGATCCGACCGTGTCGGATGCTGAGTACGATGCTTTGTTCCGGCGACTGGTCGAGATCGAAGAAGAGTACCCCGAGCTGCAGAGCCCGGCATCGCCCACGCAGCGGGTGGGCGCTCCGCCGGCGGACAAGTTCGAAAGCGTGCGCCACGCGCAGGCCATGCTGTCGCTCGACAACGTCACCAGCGCGGAGCAGTTCGTCGAGTTCGACGAACGCGTACGTCGAAGTGCAGGTGAAAGCGCGGTCGTGCAGTACATGGCGGAACCCAAGCTCGACGGGGTCGCCGTCGAAATCGTCTACCAGGATGGCGAGATGCAGGTTGCATCCACTCGTGGAGACGGCGTCAACGGAGAGAACATCACGGCAAATGTGCGGACCATTCGTTCCGTGTCGTTGCAATTGCGCCAAACCGACGACCGCTGGCCGGTGCCACGACGGCTCGACGTCCGCGGCGAGGTGATCTACGACCGCAGCGCTTTCGCCGAGCTCAACCGTCGGCGTGCGGCCGAGGGCGCGTCTTTGTTCGCCAACCCGCGCAACGCGGCCGCGGGTTCGCTCCGCCAGCTCGACTCGCGGATTACCGCCGAGCGCCCACTCGACGCATTCTTTCACGGCGTCGGGTACGCCGAGGGGCTCGAGCTGGCGTCGTTCGTAGAGCTGTTCGATGCCTTCGCGTCGTGGGGGCTCAAAACCAACCCGGCCAACCGGTTTTGCGGCGACGCCGCCGCGGTCGCGGACTACTTTCGCGAGATGGAGTCGACGCGCGACGAGCTGCCCTTCGAGGTGGACGGGGTCGTCGCCAAGGTCAACTCCTTTGCGGTACAGCGACAGCTCGGCGAGGTGTCGCGCTCGCCGCGCTGGGCGGTGGCGTTCAAGTTCAAGGCCCAGCAGGGAACCACGGTCGTGCGCGACATTGCCCCGTCGGTCGGTCGGACCGGGGTCATCACGCCGGTCGCCGAGCTCGAGCCGGTAGCGGTGGGCGGGGTGACGATCTCGAACGCGTCGCTTCACAACATGGACGAGGTCGAGCGCAAGGATATCCGGATCGGCGATACGGTGCTGGTCGAGCGCGCCGGTGACGTGATTCCCTATGTGGTCAAGTCGATTGCCGACAGACGCAGCGGCTCCGAGCGGGTGTTCGAGATGCCGACGACCTGCCCGGTCTGCGGCGCGCCGGTAATTCGCGAAGAGGGGGCCGCGGCGTTTCGTTGTATCGGTATGAAGTGTCCGGCCAAGTTGCGCGAGATGGTGCGGCACTTCGCTTCGAAACACGCGCTGGACATCGACGGGTTGGGCGAGAAGCTGGTCGCCCAACTGGTCGATCTGGGGCTGGTCGAAGACGTGGCGGATCTCTACGCGCTTACCGAGGAACGGCTGGTCGATCTCGATCGGATGGGCAAGAAATCGGCGCTCAATCTGCTGGCGGCGATCGAAGCGAGCAAGCGGATCTCGTTGGCCCGTCTCATCAACGGCCTGGGGATTCCCCAGGTCGGAGAGCGCACCGCGCAGATTCTCGCCGAGGAGTACGGCTCGATCGATGCGCTCCTGGATGTCGAAGCGGACGCGCTGTTGGAGATCCGGGAGATCGGGCCCGAAACGGCGCGAGAAGTTTCGGAGTTCTTTCACGCCGAGCAGAACCGCGCCGTTCTGGCGCGCCTGGTGGAAGCGGGAGTCAGGCCGACGGCGGCACCGCGTCGGCGGAGCGACGGGCCGTTGAACGGCAAGGTGT
>JANQHZ010000699.1 GCA_028282445.1 Candidatus Binatia bacterium
ACCTTTACGCTGAACGGAATCGACACCAACGGCGAGTTCAAGCGAATCAAGCTGTGGGCGCACATCAAGTCGTTCATCGGCATCCACGGCGGCGCCATCGACAATCCCGAGGGCCTGCGCAACGCGAGCCTGACCAACGTGCTCGAGCCGACCGACATTGATGGCGTCGGCGGCTTGAGCAAACGCGTCAACGACTGGTACGCGCAAGACAAGTCGTGGTTCTACGTGCCGGCAACCCGCCGCGTTCGCCGCACCAGCGCCGCCTCGCGCTCCGACCCGGTCGCCGGCATGGATATCTTCGCCGACGACCTCAACTGCTACGCCGGGAAGATCGAGTATTATAAGTGGAAGCTCGCGGGAGAGGGGCAGATCCTAGCCCCGTTGCTCAGCCCCGACGCGATCGACATGAAGAAGGTCAGCGACACCCGTTGGTCGACCTCGATCCCCTACTTCAAGGGCGGTTATGAAACCCCAGGGGCGAAGGGCGTCCCCTGGCTGATCGTCGAGAACCTGGTGATGGTGCCGCGCCCGGTTTGGGTCCTCGAGGGCAAGTCCGAGGACCCGTACTACAACTTCGGCAAGGTCATCATGTACATGGATCGCGACATTTACCGCATCTATTGGAAATTGGTGCACAACCGTGCCGGTGAGTACTTCTACAACGCGATGTGCGCGTACCACTTTCTGCGCGACAAAGAGCACACCTGGTCGGCGGTCAGCCCGAACTTGGTGGTTGGCGTCAACGACAAGCTCAACCGCGCCGCCCTCGGCGGGCGCTACAGCGAGCAGTTCATCGAGCACGAGTTCGAGTACGACTACTTCACTCTGCAGACGCTGACCCACATGACCGACTGAAAACCAGCCAACTCGTGAGCTCAGGGGTCGGAGGCCACAGTGCCTTCGGCCCCTTTTTCTTGCGCCGACCCATCGGACCGACGCGCGCGCTCCTCTTTGCCACTAGTGTCCCGAGTCGGAAGTTCGTTTCAATTTCCGACTCGGGACACTAGCCGTGGAGAGTCACGGCAGAGGCAGCGCGCCTGCCCTACAGTACGTACTCGAACTGAAACAGGACGTTGTCGCGGTCACGCAACAAGGAGATACCGTTGCCACCCTGCAGATCGGTCGCCGACAGGAAGTTGTAGGTCATCGTAAAGCGGAACGGATCGTAGCTCAGTGTCAGCGATGGCTGGAAAACCCACGCGCCGTGCCAATCGTACACCAGCGTCACGCTCGGCAGGATTCGGCCGCCGTAGTACGGCGTCGTGATCAATAGGGTCTGGAGGAACTGATCCTGCGGACTGTGAACGAAGTTCGGCACCGTCGCGTCGGCCGGCAACGGAATATGAATGTCCGATGAAATGACCTGCTGCTGGACCGGCAGAACCTCACCTTTGTAGATCGTTTTTTGGCCCGGGAGGTATGCCGATTGGTCGACGTCGATCGGCTCCCGTTTGATCGCCCCGTTCAGGTGTTTGTAGAAGAACTGCGTCGTGATGAACAAGCTCGAGTTCGGGTTGATCCACCGAACCCACTGCTGCAGATCGAGCCCGAGGACGACGTTCCACGAGTCGGCCGTTCGCGCCCCTCCGGTACAAAAATCTCCGTCCGGATCGGGCTGTCCGCCGGCGTTGACGCGAGTCGACCGATTGCCGGGCTCTCCCTCGCGAGCGCAACCGCCGAGCTGGAACTGCTGGATGAAGGGGTCCAGGTTGGTCTGCGAGTTGCGCGGCTCATCGCGGAAATACGCGGTCTCGAAGCGGATGATCGGCTCGCCGCTGATACCGAGAGGCCGCACCCACTCCGGCGGGATGGCGAAGTTGCCGAAGAAACCGGTGACGGTGACTTGCGGTGCGGTCTGCTGGGCCCAAATCGAAAAACCCTGTGCGATCGTCTCGGGGTCGGTATCGATCGGTGCCGGAAAACCGCTTTCATTGTATAGGATCCGCACCGATGGAATATCGAAGTAAGTGTAGTAGTGCGCGAAGCCGAGCGCCGCGTCGCCGATCCCCGGGAAGGGCGTGCTGAAACGAAAATTGAAGCCCCAACGAGCGTCCTCGATCGTGCGATCGGGGGTCTGGAAACCGGTGAAAATCGACGTCGACGGAACGGCGATGTTCGGCGGTCCCCAAGCCGACCCACTCGGAACGCCGGGCGAGAAGCCGACCTTGTCGTCGATCGAGACGAAGCCTTCCAAGTAGGCTTCGTAGAAGGGTAGATTCGAGAGAACCGACAGCCCTGGGATGCCGGTTCTCGAGAAATCGCCCAGGTACCAGGTCGCTCGCAACATATCGAGCGGCACACGACGCTCGTCGAGACTCACCAGGAAGCCGCCGAAGCTCGCGTCGAGCGGGTTGATGTTATCGAGCAGCCGAAAAACGTCGGTCTCACCCCAGGCCAGGATCTGACGCCCCAGTCGGAAGGTGACAGGCCCCGCCTGTGCCTGCACATAGGCCTGGAAAAGTCGGTTGCGAATCGTGCCGATGTCGCGCAATCGCCTGCGCTCTCGATCGGCGATCTCCTCACGGCTCGGGTTGACCTCGGGGAAGATCGGATCCGTGACAATATCGGGATTTAGGAACTGCGTACGGTTGCGAAACTCGGAAGGCCCGTAGTCGTAGACGCCTTCGAACTCACCGCGGTAGGCCAGAAAGTAACGCACCTTGCGCAGCTTGAACGGCAGGTGGTGCAAGAGTTGGAGCGGTCCGAACCCCTCTTTCACGAGTCGGCTGATGTCGTGACGCCACTCGACCTCGGCAAAGATCCGGTGCTGGCGCACGCTCCCCGACGAGGAGATCGGGAAGCTCATTGAACGGCTTACCTGCCGGAACCCGTCGGACACGATCGACGCATCGGTGTGCTCCGTTCCGATACGGACCGCGGTATAGGTCCGAATCCCGAGCTTGATCTCACCCTTTTCGTCGACGTTGATGGCTCG
>JANQHZ010000767.1 GCA_028282445.1 Candidatus Binatia bacterium
GAAGCCGCGTTGGCGGATGTTGATCGGGCGGTCGTTTTCGACCAGCGACGTTTCGTCAACGAAGTCTACGCAGAGTTCCGCTCGACCAGCCTTCGCCAGGTTCTGGTCGGCAGCTTCCTAGTCGCCCTGGTGCTGCTGCTGCGCTACCGGGCCTGGCGCCCCGCTTTGGCTTCGATCCTCCCATCCTTGCTGGTGGTCGTCGTTCTGTTGGGGGGCTTTGCCGCATTCGGGGTGGAGACCAATCTATTGCACGTGATCTCCCTGATGATGGTGATGGGGATGGGAGTCGACTACGGAATCTTCCTGGTCGATACCCATCACGACCGGCGCGCCTTCGGATCGACCATGCTGAGCCTACTTCTGTCTTGCCTGACGACCGTCTTCGTATTCGGAGCGCTTGCGATTTCCGAGCACCCGGCATTGCGCGCCATGGGCGTGACCACAGGGGTTGGGGTGCTGCTCGCCTTCCTCTTCGCGCCGGTATCGCTGCTGCTCACCAAGGGCCCGTCGGCACCATGAAGACCGTCATCCTCGCGGCGGCGTTCAGCCTCCTGTGCGGCGGCTGCAGCACAATCGCCCTGATCTTCCTGCGCGGGGATTCGGTGCAAGACTGCGGCGGGGCGATCCCATCCACAGAGACCGTCGACGGCGACATCGACAAGAGACTCAGGGTCGAGGTGCAAGGCGCGCAGGTGACCGAGGGGTTCGAAGTCATTGTGCAGAAGCGTGGCGACCGACTGGTCGTGCTCGGGCTAACGCGTTTCGGCAGCCGCGCCTTCACGATTCTGCAAGAGGGTGAGCGAATTGAGATCGACTCGCCGATGGAGGCGATCGAGCGGGTTTCGCCGGTGAACATTCTCCGCGATCTGTACATCTGGCCGCTGATGGCGCTGCCACCCGGAAGCGCTGAGCTTACGCTGTCCGACGACGGAAAGTCGGCGACCGTGGATCATCAGGACTGCGGGTTCTCCACCATCCTTGTCGAGTTGGAGAGTGGAGGTGACTAGTTCAGGAAAGGCAGTCGCCACCAGGCAATTCTGGCTACGCGTGAAGTCCACACTCGCCAGTCTCTACTTCGCTTCGATGTTCTTCGTGCTCGGCCCGGCCGCCGTACTCTACCTCTCCCGCCAGCACCCGTGGCAGCTCGGCACCATCTACGCGGTCGTTCCCGGCGTCGTCCTGATCGTCGCGGCAAATCTCTGGGTGGTTCGTCTGGTCGGGCAGTTCATCCGGTTCGGGGACGGAACCCACGTGCCGATCGACCCACCCCGCCGCTTCGTCGCGACCGACTCCTACCGCTGGACGCGCAACCCCATGTACTCGGCCTACGTCGTCATCGCGATTGGAGAGGCCCTGCTCTTCCAGTCGGTGGCGCTGGTGTTCTACGCGTCGACGCTTTGGTTGATCGCGCACCTCTACGTCGTATTCCGCGAGGAACCGCTCCTGGCTGAGCGATTCGGCGACAGCTACCGGCAATACCTGGCACAGGTTCCCCGCTGGGGCCTGCCGCCGGTTTGCGTCGAGCAGCGACGCACGAAATAGGTGGCCCGATGACGACCGCCCCCGACCGATCGCCCGAGGAGGTGTTGGACTTCTGGTTCCGCGATTGCCGCACGGATCCCAAACGCGCAGCCGAGATGAACTCGGTCTGGTTCGGCGGCGGCGAACCGCTCGACGACGAGATCGGACGACGTTTCGGACCATGGATCGAAGCAGCTGCCGGCGGCGAGCTCGACGACTGGCGTGGATCCGCTCGGGGTCGCCTCGCCCTCACCCTTCTGCTCGATCAGTTCCCGCGGAACATCCACCGCGGTACAGCGGCAGCTTTCGCCCACGACGCCGTCGCCTTGACCATCGCCAAAGAGCTGATCGATCGCGGGCTGTTCGAGCTGTCGCCCCCGGAGCAGGTCTTCGCGATCCTCCCACTGACTCATTCCGAGGACCTGGCGGACCAGGAGCGAGCGCTGATGATCTTCGACCGCTGCGTAGACCTCTGCGGGCAGACCTGGAAGCCGCTGCTGATCAAGTCGCGCGATTTTGCGCGCGACCATCACAACGTCATCGCGCGCTTCGGTCGATTCCCACATCGCAACGCGGTCCTCGGTCGCCCAGGCACCCGCGAGGAAGAGGCATTCCTGGCCGAAGCCGACACCTGGGGTCAGTAGTCGTCACCGATCAAGCGCGCAGCTCTCCTTCTTCGGCCTGAAGCAGAGCATCGCCCCGGGGCCGTGTTGCGCAACGACCGAGCGTTGTGAGATGGCAGGGCATGACCATCTCACTCTCGTTTCACGGTGGGGCGGGTACGGTTACCGGCTCTCGGCACCTGCTCGAGGCCGACGATTCATCCGTGCTGATCGATGCCGGCATGTTCCAGGGTCTCAAGGAGCTGCGACTTCTCAACTGGGAGAATCCCACCTTCGACGTCGCATCGCTCGACCACCTGCTGCTCACCCACGGACACATCGATCACGCCGGGTACCTGCCGCGCTTGGTCAAGCTGGGATACCGCGGCTTGGTCCATTGTACGCCGGCAACCGTCGAGCTCGCGCAGATCCTGCTGCTCGATTCGGCCAAGATCCAAGAGGAAGACGCTCGCTACGCCAACAAGAAGAAGTTCTCGAAGCACAGACCGGCGCTCCCGCTCTACACGAGCGAGGACGCGCAGGCCGCGCTGGCCAGGCTGCGCGCGGTTTCCTACGATACCCCGATCGATCTCGACCGCAATCTGCAGGCGCGCTTCGTGAATGCCGGCCACATCCTCGGGTCCGCTCACATCCAGGTCCGCGCACGCTCCGCGACGAGCGAGCGAACCGTCGTTTTCAGCGGTGACATCGGACGCTACGACATGCCTCTGCATCCGGACCCTTCGCCGCCCCCGAGCACCGATTTCCTCGTGATGGAGTCGACCTACGGAAATCGCGATCACGACCCGACACCGTTTATCGAGCAGATGAGGCAACCGCTGACCGACGTGATCCATCGCGGTGGGACCGTCCTGTTTCCGTCGTTCGCCGTCGCTCGCGCGCAACTGGTCACGCTGCTTCTGCGCGAAGCGATGGAGAACGGCGACATCCCGGCGGTGCCGATCCATATCGACAGTCCGATGGCGATCAACACGACCAACCTCTACAGCAAGTACCTCGACGAGGAGAATCTCGACGCGGAGCTGGTCGGCGAGGGCAAAGATCGCCTCTTTCCGCACGACGTCCAGTTTCATCGCAGCGTCGAGGAGTCGATCGAGCTCAACAAGATGCAGGGGCCGCGCATCATCATCTCGTCGAGTGGAATGCTCACCGGGGGCCGCGTGTTGCACCATTTGAAGCGCCTACTCCCGGACCGAAAGAACCTGGTGGTTCTGGTCGGCTACCAAGCCCCGGGCACGCGTGGCCGGGCGATGCTCGAAGGGGCGCGACGGATCAAGATGCACGGTCAGATGATCCCGATCGAGGCCGAGTTCCTCTCCGTCCAGGGACTCTCGGCACACGCAGATCGAAAGGGCTTGCTACGTTGGCTGGCCTCGGCCGAGAAGCCGCCGAAAGCCGTATTCGTCGTCCACGGCGAGCCCGAAGCATCGCAAGCTCTGGCCGCATCGATCGAAAAGGAGCTTTCACTCCGCACCATCGCGCCGCGGCTCGGAGACAGCTTCGACCTCGTGGATCTCGGCGGTGGGTAGAGCCGGGTCGCAGCGATGACAGGCCCCGGGCAGGATACCACCGTCGAGTTCTGGTTCGAGTTCGCCAGCACCTATTCGTATCCCACGGCAATGCGAATCCGGGACGTCGCGCGACGTGCCGGAGTGCAAGTTCAATGGCGAGCCTTTCTGCTCGGTCCGATCTTCCGAGATCTCGGCTGGCGCGATTCCCCCTTCAACCTGCAGCCGGCAAAGGGACGCTACATGTGGCTCGATCTCGCTCGCGCCTGTGAAGACGCCGGGATTCCTCTGCAACGCCCGTCGGTCTTCCCGCGCAACGGACTTCACGCTGCGCGTATCGCCGCGATCTACCACGAGGAAGAGTGGCTACCGGAATTCGTCGAACGCGTGTACACCGCCAACTTCGCCGAGGATCGCGATATCTCCGAGGACACGACCATCGCCGACTGCCTGCGCAATGTTGGAGCCGATGCCGACGAGATCCTCGACCGCTCGCGCAGCGACGCGGGTAAGGCGGCGTTGCGCGACCAGACCACCCGCGCCGTCGAGCTCGGGATCTTCGGGGCGCCGAGCTTCATCGTCGGGGAGGAGCTGTTCTGGGGCAACGATCGCCTCGAGCGAGCCATTCAAAGCGCCCGTCGCGATCGGCCCGCCGACCTGAGAACGGTTACGTCGCCACCCGCCGCAACCGCAGCGATCGAGCAGGGCACGCGCTCGCTCGGCTTCGACATGGCCTCCGACCGCGCTACCGGATCGCTGCTGCGAGCTCTCGCAGCCTCGAAGCCGGACGGCCTATTTCTCGAGATCGGAACGGGTACCGGACTGGCGACGGCTTGGATTGCCGACGGCATGACGCCGGGCGCGCGACTGGAAACGATCGACAGCGACCCGAGCGTCGTCGATCTCGCACGCCGTAACCTCGGCGCCGACTCGCGCATCGAGTTCTCGATCGCCGACGCCGAGCAGCTGCTCGAGAGCGCGACCGGCACCTACGACCTGATCTTCGCCGACGCCTGGCCGGGCAAGTTCGATCTCACCGACCGTGCCCTGGATCTGCTCGCACCCGGCGGCTTCTACGTGATCGACGACCTCCTTCCACAGCCCAACTGGCCACCGGGCCACGGAGAAAACGTGCGCCGCTTGCTCGAGCACCTGGAGACGCGTAGCGATCTCGCGATTGCGAGGCTGGATTGGTCGACCGGTATCGTCGTGGCGACCCGTCGCTCGTAGCGCCAAGCCGCCGTACCGCGACTCAGGAGCTGCCGCTCGGGCCGTAGGCCAGCTCGCGGTACATCGTAAGCGCCTTGTCGATGGTGGTCTGCAGGGAGAAATCCCTCTCGCAGCGAAGGCGCGCACGGCGACCCATCGCCGCCAGCAGCTCCGGATCGTCCATCGCCCGGACAATCGCACTCGCGATCGCCTCGGAATCGCGGGGCTCGACGACGAAACCATTGTCGCCATCGGTCACGATCTCCGGCATCCCGCCGACCCTACTGACCAGAGCCGGCACCCCCTGCGCCTGCCCCTCGAGGATCGCACGCGGCAAGCCTTCGCGAACCACACTGACCATCGCGGCGAGATCGCATGCCCCCTGCAAATTGGCGGCGTCCCGCTGGAATCCGATGGCGTGCAAACGGTCGCGTTGCGGCGAAGTCTCGAGCAGTCGGCGGACGGAGCTCTCGCGAACTTCGCCGACGAGAAGAAGGTGGGCCTCGCGGTCGCGAGGTAGATGCTCCCAGGCCCGCACCAGTACGTCGACTCCCTTCCCCGGTCGCACATTGGCCACACAT
>JANQHZ010000778.1 GCA_028282445.1 Candidatus Binatia bacterium
CGACGGATCCGGCTGGAAGCATCCATCCATGACGATCCAGTCGCCCTCCTCCCAGGCATTGACCATGTGCAGGACGTAGCCCGGCTCGAAGTCGAACCAGCGCACCTCGGTCGCCGCGCCGCGCCGCGGAACGACGCCGAAGCGACTCGGGATGTCGCGATGAAAGCGCGCCACCCGGTAGCCGTGCCGGCGCAAGACTTCGACATCGTGAAAAAAGGGAAAGTCGTGCAGGATCGTGTAGCGCTGGGTGATGGTGAGATCGTGCGGCGACCGCGGCCCGGGAAGCTCGACCGGGATCTCGTGTACCAGCTCGCCGTCGGCCGACACGACGCCGTAGCGCATATACGGCTCTTCGTCCGACAACGTAAAGTAGACGAGCTCGCCGGTCCTGGCATCCACCTTGGGATGCGCCGACACCGAGGTCGAGCGCTTACCTCCGAAATCGTCGACTCCCACCGTATCGAGGGTAAGAGCGTCGAGCCGGTAAGGCTCGCCGCACATGTACCACAGCGCCAGGATCGCGCCGTTGTGGTAGATCACGTCGGTGTTGGCGGTATCCTTCAAGTAGTGCCGCGGCGCATCGAAATCGAACGGCCCCATGATGCCCGGCCAAATCGCGTCACCGCGTGCCTGCTCGTCGGCAAGACTCACCGTCCGCACCAGCCGGCTGCGATACGTCGCCACGCCGTCGCGCAGATAGACACCGTGCACCATCCCGTCGCCATCGAACCAATGATAGAGATTGGATGGCTGCAGCACCGCGTTGGGCCCGTTGCGAACGTACGCTCCAAAAAGATCGCGCGGCACCTCCCCCTCCGCCACGGGCAAGTCCACTGCGGTAGTCTCATGAACCGTAGGAGCGTGGAACCCGCGCAAATACGGGTTCTCCACCCGAGCCGTCCAACCCGGCGCATCCTCCATAACCGGTCCAACATCCAACCCATGACTCGATTCCCGCATCGAGTCATCTTCGTCCCCCTCCCCCAATCTCGTCAAACGAAATCAACCCAACGAATCCGTCCCCTGGGGTGTAACGTCACGAGACAAGACTGCCCAAACCACGCAATCCGCCACTGACATCGCGGTGCAGTCGCTTTGGGCGCGCCGCAGGCGCTCGGGACGCAGGGCGAAGCCCCGCTTTGGCCGCGCCGCAGGCGCTTTGGACTCGCGGCGCTTCCACGATCTCACTCGGAGGGCAGAAACTCCGCAAACGCAGTCCGGTACAAACCCAGCACCGTCATAAAAAGCGCCGCCACGATCGGCCCCACAATAAAGCCAATCGCACCGAAGAAGCCGAGCCCGCCGAGGGTGCTGAGCAGGATGAGCAGGTCCGGCATCTTGGTATCCTGGCCGACCAGGCGCGGCCGCAGGAGGTTGTCGACCGAGCCGACCACGGCCGCGCACCACACGGTCAATCCGATCCCCGCAGCGGTCTTGCCGACGACGAACAGATAGATCGCGGCGGGGACCCAGACCAGGGCGACGCCGATGCCCGGGATCAGCGACGCAACCGCCATCACGGTCGCCCAGAACACCGAGCCCTCGATGCCGACGACCCAGAACGCCACTCCCGCGAGCCCGCCCTGTAGAGCCCCGATCACCAGGGTCCCTTTGAGCATCGCGCGAGTGACCGAGATGCCCCGGTAGAGCAGCAGCTCTTGATCCGCCCGCGCCATCGGGATCGAACGCAGGATCGTGTCGATCAACGCGCGGCCTTGCAACAGGAAGAAGAACATTGCGTAGAGCATGACGAACAGATCGAGCAGGAAGTTCGCCGTCCCCTGCGTCGCCGCCGATAGACTCTTCACCAGGTAGCCGCCGGCCTTGCCCGCCGACTCGCCGATCTTGTCGGTGATCTGTACTCGCGATTCCAGGATACGTTCGCGCAGCGGCAGCCACGCCGGCAACAGCGAATCCAGATCTCGCGGCTCGGCGAGCTCCTGCTGTACCATCGGCACCACCGTCTCGGTCACCTGCCTGGCCTCGTTGATCAGGATTCCCAGAAAGATCGACAGTGGAACCACAATCACCGTCAAGGTGAGGAATAAGGTCGCCAACGCCGCCATCGTCTCGCGACCGCGCAGCCACGCCACCATGCGCACATGCAGCGGAGCCAGTAACCCGCTGAACACTGCGGCGAGAAACAGCGGCGCTATGAAGCTCTGGATCATCCAGAGGAACAGTAGGGTGATGCCGAGCACCAGCCCGACGACGAAACGGCGCTCGATGCGACTACGCTGCTCACCCATGTGG
>JANQHZ010000895.1 GCA_028282445.1 Candidatus Binatia bacterium
GGTTCCTTCGAAGGTCTCGCCTTTCGGCCCGGTTCGCACTCCGCCGTGTCGCTTGATCGTGCGCAGGGTGGTCGGGTTGACCCAGGGCACCCCGAAGACACAGGGCTTGGCTTGGGCGTCGTCGTCCAGGGTCTGGTAGCTCGGGTAACCGTGGCGGGAGAAGTTTGAAACCATCCGTTTTGCCATCGTCAGAGAGAATAGTGCATTCCCACGGCCGTGCCAACGGGAGGGGGCTCCGGTGCGGGCAGTGAATTGAAGTGACGATAGCCGGCTGATACACAACGCGGGTTGCGCGGCGCGGGTTTTTCCGTGTTCGACATCAACCCGGCGGAGCGGTCCTCGCCGCCGGTCAGGAACTTTCGATGGACTACAAGCAGACACTCAACCTGCCCAAGACCGACTACCCGATGCGCGCCAATTTGGCTCAGCGCGAGCCGGAGATGCTGCAGCGCTGGCGCGACCACGGGCTGTACGAGAGATTGCTCGAGTGCAACGCCGGCAACCAGCCGTACGTGCTTCACGACGGCCCGCCCTACGCCAATGGCGACGTTCACCTCGGGACGGCGCTCAACAAGATCGTCAAGGACGTCATCGTCAAGCGGCAGCTGATGGCGGGGCGCTACGCGCCGTACGTGCCGGGCTGGGATTGTCACGGCATGCCGATCGAGCATCAGGTGCTGCGCAAGCTCGGCAAGAAGGCTCGCGAGATGTCGCAGCTCGAGATTCGCCGCCAGTGCCGCGAGTTCGCCGAGAAGTACCTCGACGTTCAGCGCGAGCAGTTTCGGCGTTTGGGTGTGTTGGGCGACTGGCAGAACCCGTACCTCACCATGTCGCGCGAGTACGAGGCCGGGATCGTTCGCACCTTTGGCAAGCTGGTGGAGGGAGACTACATCTACCGCGGGCTGCGACCGGTGCACTGGTGTCCGACTTGTGGTACCGCGCTCGCCGAAGCTGAGGTCGAGTACGCCGATCACACTTCGCCCTCGATCTATGTCCGGCTGCGCTTTCGGGGCACGGCCGAGCAAGCCGCGGCGATGGCGCGCGACGAGGGCGATCGCGAGGAACTGGCGGGCGCGCCACAGTCGGTCTCGGCGGTGATTTGGACGACGACCCCGTGGACTTTGCCGGCCAACCTAGCGGTCTGCTTGAATCCGCACCTCGATTACGTCGCGATGAAGGTCGGCGACGAGTACTTTATCGTTGCGGAGCGGCTCGCGGAGAGCGTGCTCGCCGCGGCGGGCCTCGGCGCTGAAGGCGTCCGCAAGATCCCGGTCAACCTCTCGAGCCTCGACGGCCAAGACCTGTTCCAGCACCCTTTCATCGATCGTCCGTCGAAGCTGATCTTCGGCAGCCATGTCACCGCCGATACGGGTACCGGCTGCGTCCACACCGCTCCGGGGCACGGGTACGACGACTTTCAGGTCGGCCAGCAGTACGGCCTCGACGTTCTCACCCCAGTCGATGCGCACGGCAAGTTCACCGCCGAGGGCGGCGACTACGAAGGCCGCAAAGTCTTCGACACCAACGATGAGATCGTCGAGCGTTTGCGAGCGAGCGACGCTCTCTTGCAGGGCGAGAGTTTTTCCCACCAATACCCGCACTGTTGGCGCTGCAAGAAGCCTCTGATCTTCCTGGCTACCGAGCAGTGGTTCTTGCGCGTCGACCAGTCCGACCTGCGCGAGGTCTCGTTGCGCGAGATCGACAAGGTCGAGTGGACCCCGAAGTGGGGGCGCGATCGCATCTATCACATGATGGAGACGAGGCCGGATTGGTGTTTGTCGCGCCAACGCGCTTGGGGCGTACCGATTCCGGCGTTTCGTTGCGACGAGTGTGGCGAGCATCATACCGATTCGGCGATCGTCGGGCGGATCGAGCAGTTGTTTGCCGAGCAAGGCTCGGACGTTTGGTACGAGAAACCGGCTTCGGAGCTGCTACCTCCCGGTTACCAATGCTCTTGCGGGAGTAGCTCGTTCACACCCGACGAAAACATCCTCGACGTTTGGTTCGACTCGGGCTGCTCGCATGCGGCCGTTTTGGAGCCGCGCGATCTCGGGGTCCCCGCCGATCTCTACGTCGAGGCGGTCGACCAGCATCGCGGATGGTTTCAGGTCTCGCTGATCACGTCGGCGGCCACACGCGGAGAGGCTCCCTATCGGGGCGTGCTCACCCACGGACTGATCCTCGACGCCAAGAAGAAGAAGATGTCGAAGTCGTTGGGCAATGTGATTGCGCCCGATGAGATCATCTCCAAGTACGGCGCCGATGTGCTGCGTCTTCTGTTTGCATCGGTCGACTTCACCAACGATACGGCCTTCTCGCGGGACCTCATCAAGCCACTGCTCGAGACCTACCGCCGAATCCGCAATACCTGTCGGTTTCTGCTCGGCAATCTCGACGGCTTCGATCCGGCGCGCGATGCGGTTGCCGAGTCCGACATGCCGGAGATGGATCGCTGGATATTGCAGCGCGGGCACACATTGCTCCAGCGCTCGCTCACGTCGTACGACGGGTTCGCCTTTCATCAGGTCGTTCAGGGAGTCGTGACCTTCTGCGCGGTCGATTTGAGCTCGTTGTATCTCGACATTGCCAAGGATCGACTCTACTGCTCGGCGGCCGCCGGAGCGGACCGTCGTGCAGCCCAGACGGTGTGTTGGAAGCTCGCCGATATGCTGACGCGGCTGATCGCACCGATCTTGTCCTTTACGGCGGACGAGACCTACTCCTACTTGCCGGGAGAGAAGGCGGCGACGGTGTTCGAGGCGGGTCTCCCCGAGGCCGGCGACGAGCCGGCTTCGCCGGAGCTGATGCAGGTTTGGGAGCGACTCCTGACGGCTCGGTCCGAGGTCATGAAATCGCTCGAGGAGGCCCGAAAGTCGGGAACCATCGGCCATCCGCTCGACGCGCGTGTCGTGGTACGGGCCGGCGCCGAATTGCATGCCCTCCTGGTTGCACGCGCTGCGGAGCTACCGGCTTTCCTGATCGTATCGCAGGTCGAGGTCGAGCAGGCCGGCGACGGGTACGTGCTCGAGGTTGCGGTCGAGAAGGCGCGCGGGGCCAAGTGCGCGCGTTGCTGGAACTTCGCGGAGAGCGTCGGAGACGACGCCGAACACCCGGAAATCTGCGGCCGTTGTGTCGAGGTGTTGGCGGCGAACGGCTGATCGGGAAGACGATGAAGAAGTGGAATTTCGTCGCACTGATCGCCGTTGGAGTGGTGGTCGTCGATCAGCTGACCAAGATCATGATCCGCGACATGATTCCGCTGCACGGCACGGTTACGATCGTCCCTTATCTGTTCAATCTCACCCACGTCACCAACCCCGGCGGTGCGTTCAACCTGCTCGCAAGCAGCGACGATAGCTTCCGCATTCCGTTCTTCCTGGGCATGACCGCGGTGGCGGTGGGCGCGCTCCTGTATTTTCTGCGCGACATCGAAACCGAACAGCGACTGCTGTTGTTCGCGGTCGCCGGCGTTCTGGGCGGCGCGATCGGCAACTTCATCGACCGCGTCGTGCTCGGAGAGGTAACCGATTTCCTCGACGTCTACATCGGATCCTACCACTGGCCTTCGTTCAACGTGGCAGACTCGTTCATCACCGTCGGCGTCATCGTCCTGCTCGCGCATTCGTTGTTTTGGGACGACGCGCCCGCCGAAGAGTAGGCACCCCCGCTGTCGAGCGGGCTTGTTGGCGTTCCGCGCCGCTGCGTACTCGGCTTCTTCAAACGAAAAGAGCCGGCGCCCTGAGGGGCGCCGGCTCGATCCGTGAAGCTGACGTCTGCGCGATTTAGCAGTCGTAGTGGAGGTAGAACTCGTACGGGTGCGGACGCAGCCGCAGCTCGCCGATCTCGTTCTCCATCTTGTAGTCGATCCAGGTCTCGATGACGTCTTCGGTGAATACGTCTCCCTGCAGTAGGAACTCGTGGTCCTCTTGCAGCGCTTCGAGAGCTTCCTCGAGCGATCCGGGCATGCTCGGGACGTTGGACAGCTCCTCCGGAGTGAGCGAGTAGATGTTCTTGTCCAGAGGATCCCCGGGATCGAGCTTGTTCTTGATCCCGTCGAGTCCGGCCATGAGCATCGCCGAGAAAGCGAGGTAGCCGTTCGCGGAAGGATCGGGGAAGCGAACCTCAATCCGCTTTGCCTTCGGGCTCTGCGAGTACATCGGGATCCGGACCGAAGCCGAGCGGTTACGGCTGGAGTACGCAAGGTTGACCGGAGCTTCGAATCCCGGCACCAGGCGTCGGTAGCTGTTGCTGGTCGGGTTCGAGAACGCCGCAATCGAACGCGCGTGCTTGAGAATACCGGCGATGTAGTGCATCGCCATGTCGCTCATTCCGGCGTATCCCTTGCCGGCGAAGAGCGGCTTGTTGCCCTTCCAGATGCTCTGGTGGCAGTGCATTCCGCTTCCGTTGTCGCCGAAGATCGGCTTCGGCATGAAGGTGGCGGAGAGGCCGTGACGCTGCGCGACCTGCTTGATGATGTACTTGTACCAGCTCAACTGGTCGCCCATCTTGACCAGCGAGTTGAAGCGCATGTCGATCTCGGCCTGGCCGGCGGTGGCGACTTCGTGGTGCTGGCGCTCGACGATGATGCCGACTTGTTCCATGACCGAGACCATCTCCTGGCGGAGATCCTGCATGGCATCCGAGGGCGGGCACGGGATGTATCCCTCTTTGTGGCGGATTTTGTGGCTGGTGTTGGGTTCTTCGTCACGGCCGCTGTTCCAGATCGCCTCGACCGAGTCGAGCAGGTAGTACGCCGAGTGCGCGTTGTTGTCGTAGCGGACGTCGTCGAAGACGAAGAACTCCGGCTCGGGGCCGAAGTACGCGGTGTCGCCGAGCTTGGTCGACTTTAGATAGGCCTCGGCCTTGTGCGCGATCGTTCGCGGGCAGCGCGAGTATTCTTCTTTCGTCACCGGGTCGATGATGTTGCCCATCATGACCAGGGTCGGGTGCTCGAAGAACGGATCCATCACGGCCGTCGCCGGCGACGGAATTACCAGCATGTCGGATGCATCGATCGTCTTCCATCCGCGGATCGAGGAGCCGTCGAATCCGAAGCCGTCCTTGAAGACGCCTTCGTTCATCTCGCTCATCGGCACGGTGAAGTGCTGCCAGGAACCGAAGAAGTCGCAGAACCGCAGATCTACGCAGACCGCGCCCTGGTCCTTGGCGAACTTGAGTACTTGTTTCGGATTCATTCCAGTTGATCTCCCTTCTTTACGAGTATCCTTACGTGCCGCCGACTTCCGACTGCCAGCCACTCGTGTTGACGTACTTGCTCCCATGATGAGCGCCCGCGGGCGCGAACGCTTCGCTCCGGCCTTCGGCTAGAGCGCTTCCTCGCCGCGTTCTCCGGTTCGAATCCGCACAACCTCCTCGACCGCGACTACGAAGATCTTGCCGTCA
This sequence comes from Candidatus Binatia bacterium, assembly GCA_028282445.1. Lineage (GTDB taxonomy): Bacteria > Desulfobacterota > Binatia > HRBIN30 > CADEER01 > CADEER01. The sequence continues at coordinate 5,404 of JANQHZ010000895.1, forward strand.
CCGATCCGCCCGGTCTTGGCCGACTCTTCGATTGCGCTGACGACCGCGTCCGCCTTCGAATCGGAGACGATAACTTCCATTTTGACCTTGGGGAGGAAGTCGACGACGTACTCGGCTCCTCGATAGAGCTCGGTATGTCCCTTTTGACGTCCGAATCCCTTGACCTCGCTGACGGTGAGTCCCTGGATGCCGAGGCTTCCGAGGCTTTCCTTCACTTCGTCGAGTTTGAAAGGCTTGATGATCGCTTCGATTTTCTTCATTGCCCTCTCCTGAGCGGACCGGTTGGTGGCTCGACTCGTCTGAGCTCGGTGCCGCCGCGGCTTTGGTCCAAGTGTCGATTGGCGATAGGCCGCAGAAGGCCGGTCGAGCGACCGGCCGCGCGGTGGCGGAGTTCTATTCCACGATTATCGGTGTGTAAAGCTGCCATCGGCGATCGGCCTACAGGCTGTAGGCCCTTTCGCCATGCTGGGATAGATCCATTCCCTGAATCTCCTCGTCCTGGGTGGCGCGAAGGCCCATGGTCGCGTCGACGAGCTTGAGGAGAACGAAGGTCACGACCAGCGAGTACACGATGGTTGCGAGCACCGAGACGACCTGGGCGATCAACACCGAGGCGTCGCCGCTGGCGATCAGTCCGTCGGCGCCGCCCGGGTTGAGTGCGGTGCTGGCGAAGATTCCGGTTGCGATCGCACCCCAGGTGCCGCCGACGCCGTGAACGCCCACCACGTCGAGCGAGTCGTCGTAGCCCAGCGAAAACTTCCAGCTCACCGCCGAGTAGCAGAGCACGCCGGCGACGGCACCGATGATCAGCGCTGAAACCGGGCCGACGAATCCAGCCGCGGGTGTGATGGCGACCAGCCCGGCTACCGCACCTGAGGCGGCTCCCAGCATGCTCGCCTTGCCGCGCTGTAGGTGCTCGGCGATGGCCCAGGTCACGGTCGCGGTTGCCGCTGCGAGGTGGGTCATGACGAATGCCGAGGCCGCGATGCCGTCTGCTGCCAGCGCGCTGCCGGCGTTGAAACCGAACCAACCGAACCAGAGGATCCCTGCGCCGAGCACGGTCAGCGGCAGATTGTTCGGTGGCATCGGCTCGGCCGGCCAGCCCATCCGCCTGCCGAGTACGATTGCCGATGCAAGCGCGGCCGTCCCCGAGCTGATGTGGACGACTGTGCCGCCGGCGAAGTCGAGCGCTTCCCAGCTCTGTTGAATCCATCCCCCGCCCCAGACCCAGTGACAGATCGGGTCGTACACGAAAGTCGCCCACAGGACCGAGAAGACGGCGAAGGGGACGAAGCGGATACGCTCGGCGAATGCTCCGGTGATCAGCGCGGGGGTGATGATCGCGAACATACCCTGGAACATCATGAAGAGCAGGTCCGGCAGGTTGTCGGCCATCGGGCTCGGTCCGGTGCCGACTCCGTTGAGCATGAAGTAGTCGAGCCCTCCGATGAAGCCTCCGACATCGCTGCCGAACGCCAGGCTGTACCCGATCACAACCCACTGCACGCTGATGATGCCGATCATGAAGAAGCTGTGCATGAGGGTGGACAGCAGGTTCTTCTGGCGCGTCATTCCTCCGTAGAAGAGCGCCAATCCCGGTGTCATAAAGAGCACCAGTGCCGATGAGGCGAGGATCCATGCCGTATCACCCGAATTGATTGTCGATTCCGCGGCGCCAGCGGGTGTCGCCAGCAGCGCCGCGCCAAACGCGGTTAAAGTTCCCAGACGCATATCATCCCCTCCCTTTGTCTGACCCATGGACGAAACGAATCGACCCACGCGCGCCGGCCCCAAGCCCGAGCGCCGCGCGTGG
>JANQHZ010000989.1 GCA_028282445.1 Candidatus Binatia bacterium
CTTCGCAGTGCCTCGAGCGACTCCTTGTCCCTGCTTTTCGTCGAGTTCGAGCTCGAGTACGACATCCGAGAAAAGACGCAGGAGGTGCGCGATCGTGTCGCCGCGGCTCGAGCCGACCTGCCGCGCGATATCGACCCGCCGGTGGTCGATCGTGTCGACCCCGACGCCAACCCGATCCTGGCAGTCATGTTGGCCGGACCGCATTCGATTCGAACGCTGAGCGAGTTCGCCGACAAGCGGATCAAGCCGCGGCTCGAGCGAGTTCCCGGCGTCGGCTCGGTCACCCTCGTCGGCGATCGCCCACGCGAGATCCGCATCTGGATCGATCCGATCCGTCTGAGTGGCTACGCCTTGTCGATCGACGACGTGCTCACGGCCCTGCAGCGCGAGCACGTCGAGCTTCCCGGCGGGCGGATCGAGACCTCCCGCCAGGAGTACACCGTCAAGACGAAAGGCAAGCTTACCAGTGCCGCGCTCTTCGGCGACATCGTGATCGTCGAGCGCGCCGGGCGGGTCATCCACATGCGAGACGTCGCCTACGTCGAAGACGGCATGGCGGAAGAGCGAACGATCTCGCGACTCAACGGCAAGCGGGGTGTCTCACTGCTGATCCGCCGCCAGTCGGGCGAGAACACGGTCGCTGTCGCCGAAGCCGTTTCCGCCAAGCTTGCCGAGCTGCGCGCAGACCTCCCCGCCGGCTACGAGATGGTCGAGGCGATGGACTCGTCGCGCTTCATCCGCAGCGCGATCCGGGATGTCGCCATCGATCTCAGCTGGGGCGCGGTGTTGGCATCGCTGGTGGTATTCGTATTCCTGCGCAATCCGCGCTCGACGCTCATCACGGCGATCACGATTCCCTGCTCGCTCGTCGGCACCTTGTCGTTCTTCTACTTTCTCGGCTTCACTCTGAACACGATGACGCTGATGGCGCTGTCGCTGTCGATCGGTCTGCTGATCGACGATGCCATCGTCGTGCTGGAAAACTGCTACCGACACATGGAGAGGGGCGCGCCCAATCGCGAGGCGGCCTCGGCCGGTACCGACGAGATCGGCCTGGCGGTCGTCGCGACGACCGCCGCGATCTGCGCTGTGTTCGTACCGATCGCATTCATGGGCGGAGTCGTCGGACGGTTCTTCCGCGAGTTCGGTTTGGTCGCAGCGTTCGCCGTCATAACCTCGACCGTGGTCGCCCTGACTCTTACGCCGATGTTGTGCTCGCGCTACCTGAGGCTCCGGCGTCGGGAAGGCCGACTCTACCGCGTACTCGAGTCGGGCTATACCTGGCTCGAGCGGCAATACCGCAGGGTCCTCGTATGGGGACTCAATCACAGGCTGACAATCGTATCGATTGCGGGCCTCGCGGTGGTCGGCGGGGTCGCGGTTGCAAGTACAATTCCCATCGACTTCATGGGGATCGAGGACCGCAGCGAGTTCAACGTCTGGGTCAAGATGCCGCTCGGTACGACGGTCGACCAGTCGCGCGCCAGCGTTCGGGCGCTGGAGGACGATCTGCGTCGCATACCACAGGTAAGGGCGATCTTCTCGACTATCGGCGGAGGCATCAAGAAGCGTGTGAACGAGGCCCAATTCTACGTCCAACTCCAACACAAGAGTCGGCGCGACGTCGGGCAATTGGAGATCATGGCCGACGTTCGTGAACGCATTGCCCGGCTCGGACTTCCGCTCGCGGACTACTCGGTCGAAGAGATCCACACGATCACGGTGCCGGGTTCGCGCTCGGCGCAGATCATGTACGTGATTCGCGGCCCGGACATCGACACCCTGCAGCTGCATGCTCGCAATCTGACCGAGCGCATGAGGCGCCGAGGAGGGTACGCCGACCTTTTCCTCTCGTACGAAACCGGCAAGCCCGAGATCGCGCTCGAGATTGCTCGTGAGCGTGCGGCCGATCTCGGCGTTCCGGC
>JANQHZ010000910.1 GCA_028282445.1 Candidatus Binatia bacterium
ACCACCCCGCATCGGCTGACCGCTACTCTGCGCCTCGACGAAGGCGGCATGGGTGCCGCGCGGCGCGAAACAGATCTCCTGGCTGTCCGGCTTGTTCGCCACCGCCAGGCCGCGGCGCTCCGCCTCGATCCGCACCTCGCCCTTGGTCAGGTGTCCGACCGGAAAGATCGTCCGCGCCAGTGCGTCCCGGCCCATCGAGAACAGAAAGTAGGACTGGTCCTTGTCGCGGTCGACGCCTCGCAACAACGACGGGCCGTCGGCGCCGTCTACCCGTCGCGCGTAGTGACCGGTGGCGATCCACTCGGCGTCGAGCTCGCGCGCGCGGTCCCAGAAGCTGGCGAACTTGACCGAGTGGTTGCAGCGAACGCAGGGGTTGGGAGTTCGACCGCGGCGATACTCCTCGACGAAATTACTGACGACTGTGTTGCGAAACTCGTCGCGAAAGTCCATCACGTAGAATGGAATACCGAGGCGCTCTGCGACCAGGCGCGCGTCCAGAAAGTCGTCGAGCGAGCAACATCCACTCTCGGTCTCGCCCTCCCCTTCCCAGAGTCGCATGGCGACGCCGATGACGTCGTAACCTTGCTCGGCGAGCAACAATGCCGACAGCGAGCTGTCGACGCCACCGCTCATGCCGACGACCACACGCGCTCGACCGCTCATGCGCCCGCTCCCGGCGCCGCGCGACGGCTCGCCGCGCGCATGCGAGCGACGACCCGCTGAACGATGCCGACGACCTCGTCGATCTGCGCCGCGCTGGTTCCAAAGCCGAGACTAAAACGGACGCCGGCGCGCGCCGCGTCGTCGTCGTAGCCCAGCGCCTGCAGGACATGCGACGGCTCGCCCGAGCCGGCCGCGCAGGCGGAGCCGACCGACACCGCCACTCTCTCGAGATCGAGCGCCGCCACCAGCGACTCCCCGCGCAACCCCTTGAACCCGGCCAGCAGAGTATTCGGCAGGCAATTGTCTTCGGCGCTGTAGCGGATCGCACCATCGATTTCCGACAAGCCGCGCCACAGTCGTTCGCGCAGCTCGCTCGACCAGCCGCCGCGCGAGCCGGCGACCGCGACCGCCGCCGCGAAGCCGCAGGCGGCCGCAACGTTCTCCGTACCGGGTCGCAGGCCGCGTTCCTGCGACCCGCCGAACAGCAGAGGACGCAGAGGTACGACACCGCGTCGAATCAGCGCACCGATGCCCTTCGGTCCGCCCAGCTTGTGAGCGGTGATCGAGATGAGATCGGCGTCGGGCAGCCGCGGTGAGATCTTGCCGAACGCTTGCACGGCGTCGGTGTGAAACGGAACGCCTTGCTCGCGACAAATATCGGCGATCTCATCGACGTCCTGAATCGTACCGATTTCGTTGTTCGCCCACCCGACGGTGACCAGCGCGGTATCGTTGGAGATATCCGCCGCGACCGCGCCCGGCTCGACCCGGCCATGGCGGTCCATCGGCAGCCAGCGCAGCGCCGCGCCGCGCTTCTCGAGCTCACGCGCCGGCTCGACGACCGCAGAGTGCTCGATCGACGCGAGCACGATCTCCGATCCGTAGGAAGGATCGACGGTTCCGAAGACCGCCATGTTGTCGCTCTCGGTCCCGCCAGAGGTGAACATCACCTCGCGCGGCTCCGCGCCGACCACGTCGGCGATGGTCCGCCGCGCCGACTCGAGGGCCGCCCGCGCGGCTCGACCGCACGCATACGCACTCGAAGCGTTGCCGAAGGTGTCCAACGCCTCGATCATCGCGTCGCGCGAGGCCTCCAGCAGAGGCGCGGTCGCGTTGTGGTCGAGATAAATCATCGATACCGGAGCATACCGGCCCGGACCGGCGCCTCCAAGACGGTCGAGCAAAGCGTCGTGTTCACGTCGATTCCCGAAACTCCGAATACGCTGGCAACGACCGGGGTCCCCGGCAATCGATCAAGACCGCCACGCACCGACCTCCCCCTTTGAAAAAGGGGGATTGAGGAAGGATTGAGGGGGATTTATCGGAAGGGATCGATCTCAAAATCCCCCCGACCCCCCCTTTTTCAAAGGGGGGTAACTCAGAGAGGAGAAAACAGGAAATCGCGTCTCCAACGGACGGTTTGGAGGAGAGGCCCCCAGGCGCTATCTCCCGGCCGCGACCCGTCGCAACTTCGGCTTGTTTGCCGCCTTGCGCTTCTTGCCGCTCGATTTCTTCTTCACGCGGAGATCCTTGTAGAGCTTGTACTCGAAGCTATCCACCAAGGCCTGCCAGCTGGCTTCGATGACGTTCAGCGAAACGCCGACCGTACCCCAGCGCTCGGTCGCGTCCGCCGACTCGATCAGAACCCGCACCAGAGATGCGCTGCCGCGCTCCCCACCCAACACGCGGACCTTGTAGTCGCGCAACTCGATGTCGTCGACATTGGGGTAGAAGCTTCGCACCGCGCGCCGCAGCGCTTTGTCGAGAGCGTTGACCGGACCGTTGCCCTCGGCGGCCGTGTGTTCGACCTTGCCGTCCGGCCCGGCGACCATGACGGCGGCCCAGGAGCTCGCCGGGTCGTGCTCGAAGATCTCGTCCGTACGCACATCGAAGCTGCCGTCATCCTTGAACACCCGGCGCATGTAGCCCTTCTCGTCGACGACGCGAAACTGGATCAGCTCGAAGAAGTTCGGAACCTCGCCGAGCACGCGCTGCATGCGCAGCTCGAGCGACGCTTCCGCACCTTCGAATTGGTAGCCGCGGTGCTCGAGCTCCTTGATCTCGCCGACCAGGCGCCGGATGTGGGAATCCAATCCGTCGAGGTCGATCCCGAACTGCTTGGCCTTGTAGATCAGATTGGCGCGCCCAGAGAGGTCCGACACCAAGACTCGCTGCCGGTTACCGACCAGCGTCGGGTCGATGTGCTCGTAGGTTTCGGCGTTGCGCTGGACGGCGGCGACGTGGACGCCCCCCTTGTGCGCGAAGGCGCTCTGTCCGACGAAGGCCTGCCGCTTATAGGGCTCGATGTTGGCGAGCTCGTATACGAAGTGCGACAGCTCCTGGAGGCGCTTCAGATTGGCGTCCGACAGCACCTTGTAGCCCATCTTGAGCTGCAGATTCGCGATCACCGAGCACAGGTTGACGTTGCCGCAACGCTCGCCGAATCCGTTGATCGTGCCCTGAACCTGGCGCGCACCGTGCTCGACCGCACTCAGGCTGTTGGCAACGGCGAGCTCGGAGTCGTTGTGACAGTGGATGCCGATTGGCGCGCCGGTCGCTTCGGCTGCCGCGTCGACGCCGGCCGCGATCTCGCTCGGCAGTCGACCGCCATTGGTCTCGCACAGACACAAGAGGTCGGCGCCGGCGTCGGCGGCACTCTGCACACACTGCAGGGCGTACTCCGGGTTGTTGCGAAATCCGTCGAAGAAGTGCTCGGCGTCGAAGATCACCTCGTCGACGTGTTTCTTGAGATAGCGCACGGTGTCGTAGATCAGATCGAGATTCTCCTCGAGCGGCACACGCAAATCGTCGCGCACGTGAAGGTCCCAGGCCTTGCCGAAGATGGTCACCACCGGGGTATTCGACCGCAGCAGCTTGGCGACGTTGCGATCTTCGGAGGCGCGACTACCCGCCCGCCGGGTCGAGCCGAACGCAGCCACCTTGATCTGCTTGAGCTTGAGCTTGCCGACCTCGGCGAAGTAGGCCTCGTCGCGCGGATTCGAGCCCGGCCAACCGCCCTCGACGTAGCGGATCCCCATCGAATCCAGGCGCTCGGTGATGAGC
>JANQHZ010000124.1 GCA_028282445.1 Candidatus Binatia bacterium
GTCGACATCGGCCTTGCCGGCGCCGTCGACCGCAACCTCGAGCGAGATTTCAGTCTCCTTGGTCTTTCGTCGCACTGCTCCCGTGCGTTTCCGGGCCTTCGCCATGCAGCGGAGCGTCCCGGCTCAGGACCGTAAAGTCAAGGTGGGCATTTTTACGAATGTACGCCGACCACGGTGCTCCTCACGCCCGACGCCAAGCGCGACGCGAGTGCCTCGAGCGCATCGCTTTGACACCGACGGGCGACAGTTGTGGCGCGACGGCTCCCGAGGCCGTCGGCCCCGCAGATGGCACGCACTGTGCTTGGTATCGAGACTCAGGGAACCGGGTCGGGCTCGTCGATGAAGCTCCGTCCCGTTTAAAGGAGGACAACTTGCCCCAGATCGATATCGGGCCGTTCTTGAAATCCATGGAATCGGAGCTGCGCAGCTGCGAAGCGGCGCGGGCCGGCGAGATACTCATCTCGCTCGAACGGTGGGCGCAAGACGAAACGCTCAACGAGCCTTCGCGAGCTCACGCGCAACGCCTGGTCGGCAAGGCTCGCTTCCGGATCGCCCTGGCGCTTTCCAACTCCAATCGACCCAGCGGCGAGCAGACCAAGCTGGTCGATCGACTTCGCTCGGGCCGCTCGACAACCGCACCTGAGGCGAGCAAGCTCGTTCCGCAACGACCGCCCGCAAGCCGAACCGCCTAGAGTTCCGGCCGAAAAAAGGACTCCGTCTTCGTCAACGGCGGAGGCGCACGGCAGCGGCGTGCGCATCGTAGCCTTCCAGCTCCGCGAGCGTCTCGATCGCCGGTGCGAGCTTGCGCAGCGAGCCTTTCGGCGCCGACACCACGCTGGTCCGCTTGACGAAGTCGTAAACCCCGAGTGGCGAAAAAAATCGCGCTGAGCCGCCGGTCGGCAGCACGTGGTTCGGGCCGGCCAGATAGTCTCCGAGCGGAGCCGGCGCTTCCGCGCCGCAGAAGATCGCTCCGGCGTTGCGCAGGCGACGAGCCAGCTCGGTCGGCTTGCGCGTTTGGATCTCGAGATGCTCGGGCGCGATCTCTTCCGAGATCTCCACCGCCTCGTCGAGATTGCGGACGACAATCAATGCACCTCGCCGCTTCAGGACGCGTGCAATGCTGCGACGGCGCGGCAGATCCGGCAACTGCGCGTCGATCTCGCGCGCAACCGCAGCCGCCACCCGTTTGGAAGGTGTCAGAAGGATCGCGCACTCGTCACCGCTGCCGTGTTCGGCCTGGGCGAGAAGGTCGGCAGCCACGTACGCCGGATTCGCAGAGGTGTCGGCAATCACCAACACCTCGCTCGGGCCGGCAGTGGCGTCGATGTCGACCTGTCCGTACACCTGACGCTTCGCCGCTTGCACGAACGCGTTCCCCGGACCGACGATCTTGTCGACGCGAGGAATCCGCTTGGTCCCATAGGCCAGCGCCGCCACCGCTTGCGCCCCGCCGATGCGATACACCGCATCGACGCCCGCGATACGCGCGGCGGCGAGCACCGCCGGCGGGTGGCCGTCAGGCCCGGCAGGAGAGACCATCAGAACTTCATCGACCCCGGCAACCCGCGCCGGGATGACGTTCATCAACACCGAAGAAGGATAGGCCCCCTTCCCTCCCGGTACGTAGACACCGACCCGTCTGAGCGGCGTGATCTGCTGGCCGAGGGTGAGACCGCTCGCATCCTTATAACTCCAGGTCGCTTGACGCTGTTTGTTGTGGAACGCCCGGATGCGACGCGCCGCCGTGCGCAGCGCCGACACGACCTTGCGCGGCATCGCATCGACCGCCGCGTCGAGCTCGCGCTCGGACACTTCGAGGGTACGCGGGGTGAGCTCGATCCCATCGAGCTTCTTCGCGTACGCCGCCAAGGCCCGATCACCACGTCGGCGCACCGCCCGCACGATCTCCGCCGCAATCTCCTCCGCCCGCGCGCTGTCTCTCTCTTGCGTCGCGCGCAGTCGCGCCAACTCGCGGCGAAAGCCGCGTGCGCCCGTGTTCAAGATCCGAACCGTATCGCTCATCCCTTTGCACCTTTCACTCGTTGGATGTTGGCGCCTAGCTTCGCCAGCTTCTCCTCGATTCGCTGATAGCCGCGGTCGAGATGGTAGACCCGCAGGATCTCGGTCTCGTTGTCGGCGACCAGCCCGGCCAGAATGAGCGATACGCTAGCGCGCAGATCGCTCGCCATCACTTCGGCGCCGCTCAGTCGCTCCACGCCACGGACGACGGCATTGTGCCCGTCGAGCGAGATGTCGGCGCCCAGGCGCATGAACTCGACCGCGTGCATGAAGCGATTCTCGAAGATGGTCTCCGTCACCACGCTGGTCCCCTCCGACACCGTCGCCAGCGCCATCATCTGCGCCTGCACGTCGGTCGGAAAACCGGGATAGGGCAGCGTCTTGATATCGACACCGTCGAGACGGCGTGTCGCCGACACGCGAATCGCGCCGTCGAGCTCTTCGACTTCGGCACCCGCCTCACGCAGCTTCACGATGACGGCCTGCAGGCAGTCGGCCCGCGCGCCGTGAACGGTGACGTCGCCCTGGGTCATCGCGCCGCCGATCAGGAAAGTTCCCGCCTCGATGCGATCCGGCAGGACGCGGTGATCCATCCCACCGAGCGAGCTCGCCCCACGGATGCGCACTACCGCTTCGCCGGCACCTTCGATCTCGGCTCCCATCGACGACAGCGCGGCTGCCAAATCGACGATCTCGGGCTCACGCGCAGCGTTCTCGATCTCCGTGTCTCCCTCGGCCAGACACGCCACCATCATCAGGTGCTCGGTCGCACCCACCGAAGGAAAATCGAGCTGCACATGGGCTCCGCGCAGTTGCCCCGCTCGCGCCTCGGCATATCCGTGAACCAGCTCGACCTCCGCACCCATCTGCTCCAATGCGTGCAGGTGCAAGTTGACCGGGCGGGCGCCGATCGCACAGCCTCCAGGCTGCGACACCCGCGCCTTGCCGACCCGGGCCAGCAACGGGCCGAGAACGAGGAACGAAGCTCGCATCGTCTTGACCAGCTCGTACGATGCCTCCGAAGAGTTGAGCTCACGAGCGCGGATCGCAACGTCGGCGCCGTCTTGTTCGACCTCGGCGCCAAGATCGCCCAGCAGACGCAGGGTCGTGCGCACATCGGCGACATCCGGGATATTGCGGACGACGCAACGCTCGTCGGTCAGCAAGGTGGCGAACAGGATCGGCAACGCCGCGTTCTTCGAACCGGCCACTTCGACGTCGCCGGCGAGTCGGCTACCGCCTCTTACGATGATCTTATCCATTCCAATTCTTCACATCAGTCCCCTAGCCCGCAGTGCGAGCAAATGAAACGGAGACCGCGAGAGCCTTGCTCGCGCGGTCGAGCCCAACGGAGCGCGCGAGCGCGTACAGGGGCAATTTTCCGACGGTAGGCACGGAGGCGGGGATTCAAGGATGGGGCGCTTCAGCTGGCCCGAAGTATGCGCGGATGACCCGCCAGGTCTCGAACGATGTCGATGTCCAGGAATCCGGCTTCGGCCGCCGCACAGCAGGCAAGCTCGGCTTGGTCGCTTCCGATTTCGACAATTGCGAAGCCGCCGGGATTCAATCTCGTGCGCGATTCGGCCAGGAGATTCCTAATCACCGCCAACCCGTCCGGCCCGGCGCGCAGTGCGCTTACCGGTTCCCAAGCAAGCTCGGGCTCGAGCTCCGCAGCGTCGGCAACATACGGCGGGTTCGACACGATCGCGTCGAAGCACTCGTCAGCCAGACCGCCGAACAGGTCGGACTCGATGAATCGGACACGTGCGTCGACCTGATGACGGCGCGCGTTGCGATGCGCCACCTCCAGCGCCTGCGGCGAGACATCGCAGGCCGAAACCTCGAGATCGGCCCGATTGACGGCAAGCGCGACCGCGATGCAGCCGCTCCCGGTGCCGACGTCCAACACCCGCCCACCGCGCACAGCTCGTTTCAAGGTTTCCTCCACCAAGAGCTCGGTCTCCGGCCGCGGGATCAAAACGCCCTGCGTAACCGCGAAATCGAGCGAGAAGAACTCCTTCTCACCAATGATGTACGCGACCGGCTCGCGCGCCATTCGCCGAGCAATCAACTCTTCGAACCGATCGCAAACGCCCTCCTCGACCTCGTCCCGCAACCGCGCCAACACCCACGACCGCCCAACTCCCGCAGCGATCGCGAGCAAAACTTCCGCATCCAACCGAGCCGAAGCGATTCCCGCAGCCGACAACCGGGAGGCCGCCTCGCTGATACGAGACCC
>JANQHZ010000060.1 GCA_028282445.1 Candidatus Binatia bacterium
CCGCAACCGCGGCGACACAGCGACCGATTCAGTCACACCAGAGACCAGATCGACGAGAAGCTCGTCGATCGGATTCGCGAGCTCTATCGCGACGACTACGCGCTGATTCGCTCGATGCGCCCCGACCTTCTGCGTACGCGGCCTCGACGAAGATCGGCAACCGACGCCATCGCTCTGGGAATCACCCTGTCCGACGGCAACACGTACTCCGTCGAGTTGCCTGGAGACCACCCTGCGCTCACCGACCTGCTGGCCCTCGGCCACTCCCGTTCCGCAGCGGAAGCCGCCTCGATTCACCAAGTCCCACTCGAGGACGGGCGTACCGCATTGACCTTCTCGACCGACCATTTGGTCGGACTCGAAGTCCGCCGGCGGCGCGGCACGACCACCAGACCCGGTCGCACGTCCAGCGAGGCGCCGAGCCTGCCGCCACACGACGTCGGCCCTCGGCAGGACGGGATGGGACACGACCCGTGGATGAACGTCGGCGAGGGGCACCTCGGTGGCTACATGCTCGCCGCACCGAAACGGGTCCACGGCAGCACGACCAGCCCGCACGGTGACAACGCGACCTGGTACCCGACGCTTTGGCGATGGCTGATCGAGGATCTCGGGGTCCGATCGATGATCGACATCGGGTGCGGCGAGGGGCACACCGCCGGGTTCTTTCGCGATGCCGGCTGCGAAGTCCTCGGCGTCGACGGCAGTCTGCTCGCACGCGGCGAGAGCGTCATCCCCGGCGCCCACCTGGTGCACGACTTCGTGGAAGGCCCCCTGGTCCCCGACCGCACTTTCGACCTCGCGTGGTCCTGTGAGTTTGTCGAACACGTCGAAGAACGCTTCCTCCACAACTTCCTCGCCACCATGGCGGCATCCAACCGGTATCTTCTGATGACCTTTGCTCCGCCCGGACAGGACGGCTGGCATCACGTCAACTGTCAGAAGCAAGACTACTGGCTCGAGAAGCTTCGACGGCTAGGGTTCGAGTTCGACGACGAACGGACGGCCTACGCGCGAAAGCTTGCAGGGCAATCGCACTTTCTAGACCGCGGCCTCTTCCTCGAGCGGCAACCCGTCCGCACGTCGCACTCCTTCGTCCCCGGCGGAGAACCCGTACCGCGCGAGGTCGCGGCGTCCGACCCGCTGCCCCTCAACCCCATGCCGATCGCAACAGTCGGGGATCAGGAGCTCTTTCTCTTTCACGACCTCTTCGTCCACCCGAACGATGCCAAGCTGGTCGCGGTCTGCTCGTACTACGGCGAGGACTGGGATCCAAGTGAGCATGGAATCGACTACGATGCCGTGGATCTGATCTTCGACGAGGGCCGAGTACGGGGTCGATGCATCCGACACCGACTGGATTCATGGGAGCCGTGCATGCTCCTGGAATTCGAGCATCCGGACCTCGCGGCGGCGATCGCCGATCGCGATCGGCTCGAAGTCTCGGTCGAAGTCGGACCCCACCGTCACGACTTCCGGCTATCGACCAAGCCTCAACCCGCCTACGACGTCGCCATGAGCCTGGTCGTGCGCGACGAAAACCGCTGGATTCAAACGTTCCTCGAGTACTATCTCACCTGTCTGAAGGCATCGCACGTCTTCGTCTACGACCACCAGACGCAAGACAAGGAAACGCTGCTCGAAATACTGGCGCCGTACCGCCGTCGTGGCCAGGTGACCTACATTCCCTGGAGCTTCCGGTGGCGCAATCGGGTCGACCGAAAGATGACGGCCCAGCCCGCACAGGAGGCGCACTCTCTAAGTCGTTTCGCAAACTCGCGTTGGCTCGGTTTCTTCGACGTCGACGAGCTCTTGCGCCTACCGAACACGACCTTGCCGCTCTTCCTCCAGCGGTTTTCCGGCGCCCAGGTCGATGGTCTTTCCTTCGGGATCCGCTGGTTCTCCTACAAGGGGGAAGCCGGCTTCGACGAAGTCGACGACGCTCCGCTGCACTATCTCTACTCGCGCAGAGACGAGCTCGGTCGCAAGCGCCAAAAACTTTTCGTCAAGGGCGGATCGACCCGATTCCTACGGCTGCACTGGCTCGAGGACGGTCGCTGGGAGCTGCCGATCAGCGACAACGAGATCTACTTTCATCACTACGAGCAGCGGCCGGAGCGTTTCGAGCGGGCCAAGCTCGCCGATGCGGACCGCGACGAGTTTATGCTCCGCTTCGTGGACCAGTTGTCCATTGCCGGAACGCGAGACCGGCCGGACTCGGAAGCCTCCTGGATCGAGCATCTCGAGAAGGCTCTCGCCGACGCTGAGCGGCAGGTGTCGAAACTGACCGGCGAGGTGCTGGCCCTACCCGGCATGTGCGGGCAAAAGACGCGCCACTTCTACAACAACCTGTGCAACTTTCGCGGTTGCCGCTATCTCGAGATCGGCAGTTTCCACGGCGCGAGCACCTGCGCGGCGATCTTTCGCAACCAGGTCGATGCCGTCTGTATCGACCACTGGAAGCAGTTCAACGGCCGGCGAGGCCGTTTCGACGATACCGTAAGGCGCTTCCTCGGGCGCTCTCGTATAGACATCCACGAGAGCGACTGCTTCGAGATCGCCGATCGAACGACGGGCCCCTTCGACGTCTATCTCTACGACGGCAACCACAGCGAGGCCGACCAATACCGAGCAGTCGAGAAGTTCGTTCACGCCCTCGCCGACTACGCAGTCATGGTAGTCGACGACTGGTCACGGGCGGAGGTTCGCAAAGGGACGCAAGCCGCGATCGATGACCTCGGCCTCGACATCCGCTACCGCCGAGAGGTCATGCCGGCGAAAAACGAAACAGCCGATCAAAACCGCAAAGCCGGGGCCGCCGGCTGGTGGAACGGAGCCTTGGTCGTGCTGGTCCGTCGCCGGCCCGAGCCTTCGTAGGCCACAAGGCCCGCGACCGCTCAGTCCTCGCCGTCGTCCCCGTCGTCGTCCGAGCTCTCGACGAGCTTCTTGGCCCCGAAAGCGAACAGTGCGCCGGCCGCAGCCGCCGCGGCGCCGCCCGAAAGCAGCGGAGCGTCCACAGCGGGCACGAATACCGTCGGCTCGTTCGGTCCGCCCGGGCCCGAGGCGGTCGGCTCCGTGGTCGGAAAGGCCGTCGTCGGCATCATCGTCGGTGCGACGGTGTTTGTCGGCAGGAGCGTGGGCTCCAACGTTAGCGCCACCGTTGCAGCGGTCGGTGACATGGTCGGCTCCATCGTTTGCACGCCGTCTGGCGATGCGCCGGCGCGAGAGGTCAAGGTCGCCGCGATCGGCACCGAGAGCACGACCGGAGTCGCCCAGGCGATCTTGAGGGCCGAGCGTCGCGACATGTCCTGACGCAACGTCGGCTGGCGCGCCCCGCCCTCCTTCTCGGAAAGCTTACGCTTGAGCTTCTCAATCTCGTCGAGGAGCTGGGCCTTGGTTTTGCGGTCGTCCTTCATACCTCACCACCCGTAAACTCTGCGCAACAAACTCTGCGCAACGCATAATCCACACATGGAGCCCCCTGGTCAACTATAAACTACTCTAATCCCCCAGGGGCGGTGGGCTGCTTTCCACATCGAGCAAAACCGGCAGACCGGTGGCTTTTCGATACAGCTCGATATCTTTCGCATAGATGGCCCGGGCGAGAGCGGCGGTTTCCTCATCGAAGAAGCATTCGGGCGATGGAATTCCATCCTCCCGAAACCGGTGCGGCGGGCTGTCGCAAGCGGCTCCGGTGAACTTCGTTCCGTACCGGGACCGATTGGCATGGGGGGCCGGGATCGCCAGACCCAGGCGCCGGTTGAGGTCCTCGAGGCCGGATGCCAACTGCTCGACCGCTACGACCTGATCGAACTCGACGCCGGCGAGCTTCTCGCATTGCGGGACCAGATGATGCTGTAGGGGAAAGCCGTGCTTCCAAGCATGGTCGAGCGCCAGCAAGAACTCTCGGAAGGTCTTTCCGCGAAGGGCAAGCCTTCGTTGCGCGTCCACGAAACACCACAAGGTCTCGTTGCGAACCACCCACTGCGAGTAGAACCCGACCAGCCGACGCAGGGGATCCCGCAGGAAGAGAACCTTCCAAGCTCCGCTGCGCGAGGCGGCGTCCTGTGGAGAAATGAGGAACGCTTCCTCGTTTGCGGCGGGTTTCCCAGTAGCCGCTTCGACCGCTGTAGCAAACCACGAGCGAACACTCGTCGATCCGCACTTCGGGCTGAAGGCAACAACCAGTCCCAGCGCTTCGGAAGCAACGAAGTATTCGGCCATCACACTTCAGTCGTGCAAGACAGTCATCGAGAGTCGACGGATCTCTGGAATTCCTCGAAGGTGACGCAACTCCGCCAGTCGCGCTCGGACCGGATCGTCACCGGATCGGGATTGACACCGGTGAACACGTCCGGATGCGCGGTTCCCGCTCGGAAGTCGATTCCCGCGTAGACCTCATAGTCGCTGAGCGTGCGAACCGAGCCGCAACCGTAAGGACCGCGCACCGGAGAATCGTGACTCGACAAAAGCTGTCGAAGGCGGGCGAGAGCTTCCGCATTTCGGCGTTGCACGACGTCCTCGCCGTGCTCCCAATGCCGACGAGGCGGACCGTTGCGGTGATCCAGATGCCACACCACGATTTCTTTCGGAAGGAAGAAGTCGTACCCCCACGTGAACGAACGAATCGTAACGTTGAGCTCCTCACCCCAGTAGTACTGCACGGGGTCCTGCGGCACTTCGACGTTCCAGATCCCGCGACTGAATGCAAAATTCCCGTTGACGAAACGCGTGCGCCCCGGGTTCTGAGTGTTGGGCGGCCCGAAATCGAACCAGGGAACACCTTCCGGCCCGGAGTTCCACGCGCTCACCTTGGTGGTCGGCACCCCCATGTCGAAGCGCCGGTGAAGCTCGCCGTCCTGGTCGTACCAAAACAGAGGGGAATTGACGCTCAGGATCGCCTTCTCGCTGGGCAGAGACTCGAGCATCTCGATCAGACGCGAGTCCCAGTCCGGCTCGAACTTCATGTGAGAGTCGACCTGTAGGGTGTAGGCCTCGCCGCGCCACATCGACTGAACGATATTGCGCGCCCACGGCCCACCGAGGCTCTCCTGGATCGTCGTATCGAAGAACCGAAAGCGCGCATCGCGACGGAAGCGGCCAAGATCGATCGGAGACGACCGGTCGGCCTGCCAGCAGATCCCGAAGCGCAGGCGATTCGGCGCCGCGGCCGTTGCGAGCGCATCCTCGAGGGTTCGCGGCAACTCCGGATCCGTATAGGCGGCGATCGCCACGAAAATCTGAGCGTCGGGACTCACGCCTCGTACACATGCCCAACCTGCAGGCGCCCCGCAACAACATTGGGCGATTGCAATTCCCACCTGCCAGCAGGTAGCCCTACCGCGACCATGCGAGACAAAGTCCTCGGATACGGTTGGCCCTTTTCGCCGCGCGAGTCGTCGAATTCGACCCGGAGACCTCGCCTGTTCGACTGGACCGACGACCCGGCACGGGCCACCGTCGACGTCTCCGTGCACATGAGCCACGCGATCCGCAAGGGCGTCGGCAAGCCCGGGCGCAAGCTCGCCTGGCTGCACGAATCTCCCCAGATCGCCCGCTGGCAGCGGACGACCCCGTTCATCGAAGAGAACCTGGACGCGGTCATGGCGAGCTACGAGGCGGTTCTCACCCCCGATCGCGAGCTCTGCAAGCTGCACCCGCGAATCGTGTACCACCCCGGCGCGGCCAACCTGCCGTGGATCCGCGAGACCCAGTACGCGATCTACCGCAAGACCAAGCTCTGCTCGATGTTTGCGTCGATGAAGGAAATGGTGGCGGCACACTTCTACCGGCGCGAGGTCGCCTCTCGCTTGCAGGACAAGCTCGATCTGTTCGGCGGCGCCTGTGGAAGTCCACGCATCGGAGGCGACGCAACCCATCCCGACAAGAGCGAGGGCATGGTGCCCTATATGTTCCAGGTCGTCATGGAGAACGCCCAAGCCGATTTCTACTACACCGAAAAGATCACCGACTGCTTCGCCACCGGCACGGTACCGATCTACTGGGGATCGGATTGCATCGGAGAGCTCTTCGACACCGACGGCATCATCCGATTCGACGACGACTTCGATATCGACTCGCTGAACGACGAGCTCTACTACTCGATGATGCCGGCAATCCGTCACAACTTCCGGTTGGTTCAAGAACTCGAGGGGACGGACGATCTGCTCTATCGCCGCTTCATCAAACCGCCTTCCGACGGGATCGTCACCCCGTGGCGGGTCGGCAGTTGGGCCGAACGGCAGGTTCTCGAGTCGTCGAAGAACGACGAAGGCCCGACCCACCTCGCCCCAAGGGCGAAACCGGCCATCACCATGGCCTGGGACGCGAGGCGAATCCTATCCCCCTCTTCGCGGGCGCCGACCCCGGTCGAGCAACGGCTGGAGATCGTCACCTCCCGCGCCAAGGAAAACGTCGGCCGACTCGCCGAGGTCGCGGCCGAACAGACCTCGATCCGCCCCGTCAACACCACGCTGGTTCCACCGAGATCTCTCAACGCCAAGATGCCGGCCGGTTGGCCGCAGCAGCTCACCGAGGCGTTCCTCCTCCATGTGGATGATGCCTACATCGGAGACGGCGTCGCCTTCGACCGGGACCACTACTTCTCGATGGGCCGCTGGTGGCTGGGGCGAAACTGGCGTTTCTACCGCGACACCGAAGATGTCCGTCACGTCGACGCCGCGGTGTCCGTCCACGCGTGGGGAGGGGAGGCCTTCCAGCATTTCATCGTCGACGCGCTACCGCAGTTGGCCACCGTGATCGAAGCGCTCGAAACACCCGAGCTTGCCCACGTGCGGATCGTGAGCCACGACGAACCCGGGAAAGCGGCGCAATGGTTCTGGACACGACTGGGCCTCGAACAAAGGATCGTCCGCAAGCCGATCAACTCCCGGTCCGGATTCGTGATCCACGCCGACAAGGTACTGTACCCGCAATTCGAGCCAAACCTGGACCACCTCGGCATCTACCCGAGGAACATCCTTCGTCCCATTCAGGAGAGGCTGGGAGTGCTGGACGACACCAAACAGGATCTCGCGGTGTTCCTACGGCGCCGAAAGCGGCGGAAGGTCGCGAACGAAACACAGCTCCTGGATGCGGTGAGACAGACCATCGCACCCAGCGGCCTGCGGCTCCACGTCTTCCCCGGAGGCATGTCGCCGAGCGATGGAGAATCGGTGATCAAGCGGGCGAAAGTCGTCTTCGGTCCGCACGGTGGCGCCTTCGGCAACCTCGTCTTCGCGCAGCCGGGCACCCATGTCATCGAGTTCGTCCCACTCTCCGACCGTGTGCGCAGCGGAGCGACCGAACCCCTGACCATGTACTACGGGCTCGCCCAGTCCGCCGGTCTGGACTATTGGTTCGTCGAGCCGCGGGAATTCGATCTCGAGCAGCCCAAATTCGACGTCGACGTCGACGAGGTTGTCGCGATCCTGAAGCGAATCCTCGACGGCGATCGCTGACCCGGCCGTCATGGTCGAAGGAAGTCCGCGCGACGCGACGCTCCTCGAGGATCCCCTCCCCGCCCGACTCCCCTCGCAACTCGTCGTTCAGACGCGGTGGCTTCGACCGCCGGCCCGCGCCCGGTACTGCTCGTGGATCCAGTCGTACGTCTTGGCGATGCCGACACGCAGAGGTGTGGAGGGCTCCCAACCGAGACGATCGAGAATCATCGTGTTGTCGCTGCTACGACCGTCGACTCCCTTCGGCGCGTCGAGCTTGTAGCGGCGCTCGAGCTCGATGCCGGCAACTTCTTCCACCAGGTCGACCAGGTCGTTGATCGTAACCGTCTCGGCGGACCCCAAGTTGATCGGCTCGTCGACGTCGCTCGCCATCAGCTTGTCGATACCCTCGATGCAGTCATCGATATAGGTGAAAGACCGACCCTGCATTCCGTCACCCCAGATCTCGATCCGGTGCTCACCGCTCTCCACCGCTTCGATCACCTTGCGACAAATCGCCGCCGGCGCTTTCTCCCGGCCACCATCCCAGGTGCCGTTCGGCCCGTAGACGTTGTGGAAGCGCGCAACACGCGTCTCGATACCGAAGTCCTCGGTGAAATGGCGGCACATCCTTTCCGAGAATAGCTTCTCCCAGCCGTATCCGTCTTCCGGCATTGCCGGATAGGCGTCGGCCTCGCGCAGCGGTGTGACATCATAGCCGCGCTGTTTGTCGGCATTGTAAACGCATGCCGACGATGCGTAGAAGAAGCGCTGAGCTCCGCACGCCACGGCCGCTTCCAGCATGTGGGTGTTGATCAGCACGCTCAGCATACAGAGCGCCTTGTTGTTCTCGATGAACCCCATGCCGCCCATGTCACAGGCCATCTGGTAGACCTCGCCGACACCCTGCGACGCTTCCACACAGGCCTCG
>JANQHZ010000115.1 GCA_028282445.1 Candidatus Binatia bacterium
TGGTCGAAACGACCAGCCGCTGCGCCCCCGGCCGAAGCTCCTCGTTGGTCTCGATGCCGTGCTTCTGCCGATAGCTCGGCTCATTCATCGGGCTGTTGACCAGGAGCGTCGTGAGCGGAATGCGGACCTGAACCTCGCGGTCGATGCATTGCTGCAGGTCGGCCTCGAAGGACTCGGGCGTCGAGCCCGGCAAACCCAGCATCAGATCGACGAAGAGCGGCAGACGCGAGCGGCGAAACTCGGCCGCGAGTCGGTCGTAGGCCTCGGTCTTGATGTTCGACCGATGCACCGCATCGAGGGTCTCGTCGTCCATCGACTGAAGGGAAAGGATACCGTGCGTAACGACACCGGCTTCGGCCAAGATGCGCACGATCTCCTTGAGGTGCTTGACCGAGTTCTTGGCGTAGCTGACACCAAACGCCTTCGGAAAACCGTACTCTCGCCGAGCGTCCGCGATCTTCTCGGCGATGGCGACGTCGCGCGCGAAGATTCCGAAATTGGCGTCGGCCGGACCGATGCAATGCATCTTGTTGCGCGCGCACCACTCGATCTCGGCAAACACCCGCTCGGTCGAAAAACTGCGAATCTTGCTGAGGGTCGCCGACCCCCAATCGCAGAAGGTGCATCCGTACGGACAACCGCGATTGGTCTCGGTCACCACGTCGACCGTGCCCGGGATCTCTGCGTACGCGTCGAACAGGCCGGTGAGATAGGGCGAGGGAATCGAGTCGAGGTCCGTGATGCGCTCGCGATCCGGCGTCCGAACGACCCGGCCCCGGTGACGATAGGAGATCCCGCGAACGTTCTGTAGCCCAGCAAGATCCGGCCTGCTCGTTCCGATGACGCCCCGCAGCGCAGCCAGGACTTCCGCCGCGGTCCCTTCCCCCTCGCCACGTACGGTCACGTCGACACTCGGGTTGCGGCGAAAGTACTCCTCGACGTCCTGCTCGTACTTCGGGGTGTCAGGCCCACCGTGAATCGTGATGCTGTTGGGGCTGCGCTCCTTCACCTGCTCGGAAACACGCATGCACTCGGCGTGCGACCAGAGATAGTTCGACAACAGGTAGACCGCCGGCTCCGCCGTATTGGATTCCAGTCGGCTCTCGTCCCAAATCCACTCGAGTCGGAACTCGTAATCGTCCTCGAGGCACCCTCCTTCGTAGGCTTTGGCGGCAGCGACCACGAGAGCCAGACCGATCGGCGGATGGTCATCGAAGGCCACCGGTATGACTCGGATTCGCCGCTTCCCCGTCCGAGCTCGGCACGCCCGCTCCGCGGCATCCTGCTGCTCGGCGCGCCTGGCGAATACGGCTCGTAATCGACGGTCTGGCTCGATCATTCGGTAACCGCTCGGCCCAATCTCAGCTCGTGTCCGCGGACGAGCGCCGTTGGACGCGAGCTCGACTCCTTGCGGAAGTGTCAAAACCCGAACGATCGGGAAACGTCAACCGATTGGGTTGGATTTCACCACAGAGACACAGAATGCACAGAGGGGGGAATCGTTGGAGCGAGCGCCGGAGAATCGAAAGCGACCGTCACGGGCCCCACAGGGCTCCGCTGAAAAGCCGAATCGATAACACCCAATATTCTCTGTGTCCTCCGTGTCTCTGTGGTGAATTTATCAGCCACGGGCGGACTCACCTGACACAATTTCGAAGCGGGCAGGTCATCAGAGTATCGAATCGCCCTCCGCATTCGCCCGAATCCGGGTTTCGCTGGCTTATCGCTCGATTTTTGAAATAGGATGTCGGGATTTGGATATGCCCCTTCCCTCCGACGACCCCAGCTCGAGAAACGCGACAGGACGCCGCTCTCCGAGCGCCGCCTCGAGGCCGATCGGGTGAGTATCGCCACCGGCAATCGTGCTGGGTCGAATGCGGAGCTCGCGCCGCATCGGGCCGGCGGAGCCCCGACAAATTGGGGTCGAAGTCCGATCGGGCACGGGTGGCTCATCCTTCAGTTCGCCCTCAAAGACTTCAAGATCCGCTACACCCATTCGGCGCTCGGTTACGCCTGGTCGGTGCTGAACCCGCTGATGTTCTTCTGCATCTACTACGTCGTCTTTTCCAAGCTCATGCACCTCGACATCCCCAACTACCCCGGCTTCCTGCTGTTGGGGATCGCGCTGTGGCAATTCTTCTCGGAGGGCACGGCCAACGGCGCCAACGCCATGATCGCCCGCGCCGAGCTGATCGCCAAGACCGTGTTGCCGCGCGAGGTCGTGGTCTACGCCGCGTTGGCAAACGCGGCCTTGACCTTCGTCATCAACCTCGTCGTGCTTTTCGGCTTGCTGGTAGTCACCGGAACTCCGATCACCATGCCGTCGATCTGCTTCCCGTTGCTGCTGATCGATCTGTTCCTGCTTACTCTCGGCATGTCCCTTTTCCTGGCGCCGCTCTACGTCCGCTTCCGAGACGTCGGCTACCTGTGGGGCATCGCACTGCAGGTGGGGTTCTGGGTAACCCCGATCATCTACCTGGACCTCATGATACCGCCGCATTGGCGATGGATCGTCTGGATCAATCCGCTGGCGCGCATCATCGGAGATAGTCGCCGGGCAGTCATCTATGGGCAATGGCCGGCGACACAGGGTCTCGTCATCACGACGGTTCTGTCGGTCGCCATCTGCTTCCTCGGGTTCGCCGCCTTCCGCAAGCTACAGGGTCGGGTCGTGGAGCACCTCTAATGGCGGCGATCGAGGTCAACGACCTGCACAAGGTCTTCCGGATCCCGCACGAGCAGCACACCACGCTCACCGAGCGGCTTGCGAGCTTCCGCAGGCCGGTCACGTACGAGTCGCTCGAAGCCGTCGCCGGGGTATCGCTCTCGATCGATCAAGGCTCTTTCGTCGGCATCATCGGCGGCAACGGCTCGGGTAAGTCGACCTTGCTGAAGATCATGTCTGGCCTGCTTCCGCCCGACCGTGGCGAGGTACGGGTCGACGGATCGATGTCGGCGCTGCTCGAGCTCGGACTCGGCTTCAGCCCGGAGCTCACGGTGCGCGAGAATGTCGAGCTCTATGCGGCCGTGCTGGGCTACCCGAGGCACGACGTCTACCGCCGGGTCCGCGAGGCGATCGAGTTCGCAGACCTCAACCGCTTCCGCGACGCGAAGCTGAAGAATCTCTCGACCGGGATGAGAGCTCGATTGGGATTCGCCACCGCCCTGCAGGCGGAGAGCGACATCCTTCTGGTCGACGAGATCCTCGCGGTCGGAGATGCGAGCTTTCGGGTCAAGTGCCTCAACCTATTCGAGGATCTGCGCAGGCAGCGAAAGACCATCGTCATGGTCAGCCACGACCTCGCCCAGGTCCAACGATTATGCGATCGAGCGGTCTGGTTGCGCGACGGGAAAATCGCGGCTGAAGGAAAGCCGTACCCGGTGATCGCGCAGTATCTGGAGGCGATGACGGATCCCGAGTCCGCGATGCCGGCGATCGTAGAAGACGACCTGGTCCGACACGGTGACGGCCAGATCCGCATGCAGAGCGTATGGTTCGAGGACGACTCGGGCCGTCAAGTCACGCACCTGCGATCCGGTGGGCGTTTCACCGTGGTCGTCCACTTTCGGGTCAACCAGAAGACCGACGAGCCCCAGTTCGGCGTCGGGATCAAAGCCGAAGACGGCAGCATGGTGTACACCATCAACAACAACTGGCTTGGACTGTCGACCGAAACGGTACATCCAGGCCAGATCCTCGAAGTGCGGGTGCCTTTCCTGGCAGCCCTGCGCGATGGCAACTACGAGCTACAGGTCGGCATCATGCCTCGCGAGATGGGGACGTTCTACGACTACGTGGAATGCGCCACCAGTTTCGCGGTCCAAGGAAGCCCCTGCCTGATGGGCGCCGCGGACCTGCAGGGGCAGATGAGCTACCGAATCTTTTCGGATGCCAACGACGAGCGTGAGCTCGACTCCGGCTCGCCGAGCCGACCAGGAGGCACTACGTGACGGAAGCGAAGGTCCATCCCAAGATCACCGTGATCATTCTGACATGGAACCGCGTCGACGACGTCGTTACGTGCTTGGAGACCTTCTCCGAGGTCGACTACCCGAACCTCGAAGTCGTCGTGGTCGACAATGCATCCGCCGACAATACCGTGGAGACGATCCGCGAGCGTTTCCCCTGGACGACTCTGATCGTCAACGACGACAATCTCGGGTACGTCGGAGGCAACAACGTCGGCATACGCTATGCGCTCGGCGCGGATGCGGACTACGTGTTCATCCTCAACAGCGACACCAAGATGACGCCGAATGTGCTGGAAGAGCTGCTCGGCGTGATTCAGAGCGACCCCAAGATCGCCATCGTCGGAGCAAAGAACCTCTACCTCGAGAACCCCGACTACACCTGGGGCAAGTACGGAGTGCTCGACTGGGGCCCGATGCTGGTCCGCACGGTCGGGCGATTCCAGCGCGACACTCCCAGCGAATCGCCGAAGGACGTCGATTGGATTATCGGCAACGGCTGCATGATGAGCCGGGAGGCTCTGGAAAGGGTCGGTCTGTTCGACGAGGAGTTCTTTCAGGTCAACGAGGACGTCGACTGGTGCATTCGAGCGCGCAAGCTCGGCTATCGGGCTGTCTACGTCGACACTGCAGCGATCCACCACAAAGGAGCGAGCAGCGCCGATCTCACCAAGCCGGTCGTATTCTCGTACGGGTACTTTCTCGGCCGCAATGCGATTCTCTTCGCCCGCAAGCACGCCAACCCTCTGCAGTGGATCTGGCTTCTGTTCATGGTCTTTTTCGGTCTGGCCGCGCGGATCGCGTTTCACGCGACCTACGCCACGCTACAGACGATTGGCGGGCAGTCCCATTTCGCCAAAGGACTGATCGACGGCTTCGCCGGTCGCCTGCGGCGTGAGCTGATCACGATCAAGATGCCGGTGGCCAACCCGAATCCGCCGGATCACGCAATCGCCCGCTTCCTGCGCTGGATCGGCGTCTGAACGAGGACCGAGGGCGGCCGACGCTCGCGCGATGAGCTTCAAAGTCTACTTGCCCGACAACCTCAGCGCCGTGGAGTGGAGCCAGGCAGTCTGGAAGTTGGACGCCGGCACCGTCGCCAGCGAGGACTGCCGATCTCAGCTGATTCACGACGTCATCCTTCAGCACCTTCCGAAAGACGGACTGGTGGTCGACGCCGGCTGCGGAATCGCTTCGTGGCCGACATACTTGCGGCAGCGCGGCTACCGCGTCATGGGTTTGGAGTGCAGTACCGAGGCGTGCGGCATCGCACGCGAGTCCGATCGCGGTCTCGACCTGATCCAGTGCGACGTCCGCCGGACCCCTCTCCGATCGGAATCGGTAGACGCGATTCTCTCGCTCGGCGTGGTCGAGCACGCGGAAGAAGGTCCGCACGAAGCCCTGCGGGAAGCCCACCGTGTTCTGAAACCAGGGGGCACCATGATCCTCGCCGTGCCTTTCGACAACCCGCTTCGGCGCATTGTCGTCAACCGCCTCCTGTCCTACGTGACACGCAAGCGGCGGAGCGCCGGATGGAGCCTCGGCTTCGCAGAGTACCGCTTCTCGAGCTCCGAGGTTACGGCGTTCGTCGAGGAAACAGGCTTCGAAATCGTCGGTCGGCACCCCAACGATCTTCGCCCCCCGCGCAATATGGGACTCTGGGTCGACCACGATCTTCTCTTGTGGAATCCCCTACAACCCGCCAAGGAAGAGGAGCTCTTCATCCTCCCGGGCATCAAGGGACGAATCGCCACGATTCTCACCAGTTGGATGCCGTGGCTCGTCTGCGGCGAGATCGCGGTCGTCGCAAGGAAGCCAGGCACGACCGCGCCCCGTGCTTGAGCGGCTGAGGTTCAGCGTAGGCCCAAACGGCGAAAAGGAATCGGGCGATCGAGCCAGCCGTCGCGCAGGCCGCGCACGTACTCGCCGAACTCGGCAAGACGCCCCGCCCGGAAAGCGCGCCAGCAGTCGGCAGGAAGGCGAACGAACAAGTCGATCGGAGCGAGCACGATGGACGCCAAGACGCGGCGAGCGGCCTGCCACCCAGAACCGACCGGCCGGCGAAGCGTTTTGTGAGGGGCGACGAAGTGTCGATGGACGAAGTCCCCGTAGCTCCATCTCTCCAAGGTGAAACGGCCCTCGCAGTCTTTCACGATCGCGAGGAACTTGAGGGGCAGCTCGCGAGCGACCGCTTTCAGAAAATCCCGTTTCTGATCGCCGTCCGCGTACGTTCGAACGACCCGGACCAGATTGCGCGCTCCCAGATAGGCGCGCACCGGATTCCACGACAGCGGCTCGGCGTTGGGTAGATCGACCTCCTCCGATACCCCACGCAGCGGCGCCGTATCGTCCTCTGCCGTGCTGTGCGAGCGCGCGTGAAAAACACGCGACAACGGTTCGTACATGACCGCGTACCCGGCGCGACGCGCGCGCAAACACCAGTCGACATCCTCGTGGTATGCAAAGTAGCTCTCGTCCAACAGCCCGACTTCTCGCAGCGCCCTGGCGGTCAGCAAGACACTACAACCGATCACGACATCGACGGTACAGCGGCGATCGAAACCGTGGCCCGGCAATGCGTTCATCCCCTGGATCCGCACCGCATCCATTCTGGAGAAGTCGATTGTCGAGTAGGCAACGTCAATCGTGCCGGGCCGATCCTTTCGCATGACCGAGCTCGAGATCGCCGCAACCGGACCGTCGGGTTCGAAACCAAGCAGCAACGGCCGAAGGAAATCGGGGGCGACGATCGTGTCGTTGTTGAGCAG
>JANQHZ010000122.1 GCA_028282445.1 Candidatus Binatia bacterium
CCACCTCCCAACGACGACGGCGTCAGCGCAGGGATCGAACGCGTCGCCAACTTCATTCGCTCGCGCACGCTCGAAATGGGTCCACCGGGAAGCCGCGAGCAACCGTCCTTCGTCTCGACGACGCCGAACGAGTTTCCCAAACCGGTAAAGCCCGGAGACTTCGCGCTCGCCGCCGCCGACGCTGCGTACAGCATGGCGCCGTTCGTTCTCGGACCCGACGAAGCTCTGGTCGTCGAAGGTCGCTGGCCGGAGTGCCGTTGCGCCAACGTCTCGCTGTGGAACCGCCACATGCAGACTTTCGACTTCGCGCACCGCCCGGTGTCGTTGAATCGGCGCCAGACCGTGACCGACGACGACGGCAACTTCCGGATGGTCTTGGCGCATCGCGACCCGGGGGTCCCGAATTGGCTGGACACCGAGGGGCGCGCCTTCGGCCTCGTCTTCTGGAGATTCATGCTGCCGGAGAGCGAGATCGAAACGCCGCGGGCAACCGTGCACGAGTTCGACGACATCGCAAAGTAGCGGTCGCCGACCGCCGACTACCGGAGCAGCTCGGGCGCGGCCCGGCCGCACATCAGCGGCAAGTCCAAATACGTCTGGATGCCGGTCTGCGCCTGGCACACGTAGGGAATCGCGTTGACACAATTCATCGCGGTCGCGACGATTCCCGGGTTGCGCGTCAAGCCGGCCGCTACCGACTCCGGGTGCACTCCGCGCACGGCCAACTGAACCGGCGGATCGCCGCTCACTTCGATCTCGAAGCGCTCGCCCTCGGGACCGAAGCTCCACGCCGGGTCGAGGTGCTCCTCGCCCATCAACCAGTTCACCGCGGCAGTGACCACCGGCTTGCCGTCGACCAGGCCCTGCCACACGAATCGCTGCGCCGCCACCCTGCCGGGTTGGATCGCGCCGATCGGCGAGTCGATCGGAGCCGTCGCGACCGCCATCTCATGCACCGTGCGCCGGTCCGCGTCGAGCCGGATGCCGAGGCCGGCCGCAACCATTTCGATCGACTGATAGAATCCGTTGCCGAGGATCTGCGGCATGATGCTCGCCGCCGCCTGCTCCGGTGTCTTGCCGAAAAGCATGATCTCGCCGACCACCTGCGGGGCATCGTAGGTGCGGATGTCGGAAAACTCTTCGGCGCGCACGTGGGTCACCGCGCGCGAAAACGAGGTCGCAACGAGCGGTAGGCGTTCCGTGATACCGCCGGGATGGATGCCCGAACCGTGCAAGGTCGAGCCGCCTCGCTCGCACGCGGCCTCGATCTCCGCGACATTCTCCCGCGCAAAGGGGTAGATCCAACCGAGCGGAGTCACGACGTTGGCACCGGACTCGAGAAGCCGTACGACCTCGTCCGGCTGCGCCATCAGCGGGCTGTAGACGACGCAGTCCGGCTCGAGAGCGATCAGCGCGTCGACGTCGCGGGTTGCCGACACTCCAAGCGTTCCGATTCCGGCGAGCTCGCCGGCGTCACGCCCGTCCTTGTCGGCGCTGTGTACCCAGCAGCCGACCAACTCGAGCTGCGGGTGGGAGCGAATCCCCTCGATAGCGGCGCGCCCAACGCCGCCGGTCGCCCATTGCACTACCCGGTACGCCATCGGTACCCGAGACGAACCGACCGTCGCGGCTCACCCCGCGAGCGGGAAGAGCCCTGAGATCCTAGCGCCGCGGTCCGCCCGACGAACGAAAGAAGCCGTCGCCCGAAATCGAACCGCGCACCATTTTCGTGCTCGCCAACGGCGGCGCGGTGAACAGCATCTTGTCGTAAGCGCGCTTGATGCGGTGACGCAGGCCCTGCCACTTGACGGCGTCTTCATCGACGTCGACCAGCGCCTCGACGGGTATGGTAATGACCTTGGTGCGCTCGCGCTTGGAAATCGTCAGCGCGATTCCCGGCTTTTCGCCTTCGGTCAACGCCGCGACGTAGTCTACCTTCTTGTCGATACTGCGCATGATGGGACGAAGGCTCTTGTCGGCGTCTTCGAGAGCGATTTTCATGTGACCTCCTGGCCCGCAGGGATGTCGACCCGCGAGTCGGCGGGTGGAGCGCGAGCGAACCTGAACCCCTACCGCCCCCAGGTCGGGCGAGTCAAGGCCCCTGGGACTCGGCAATTCGGTCGACTCGCCCCGGAACGCCGATAGTGAGCCTGCCCAGTAAGGGCAAAGGCTGAGGCGAGGCGAAGGCTGAGGAAGGTAGGCCTGTATCCTGGAGACCAGGCAACCGCCGTCGCGCTCTGCGCGACCACCACCCTCAGCCTCGCCTCAGCCGCCGCCTAAGCCTCCATTTCCAGATCACTCTTGCAGTTCAGCCAACTTCACCACACGACACACCGGCTCCGGATGCGCGTCGGCGCGCACCCAGCGGACGCACATCGTACCGCGTTCGTGCCCGGCGGTATCCATCCAATTGTCGGTCCCGGGGTTGGCGGCGCTGACCACCAGCCGCACCGACCCATCGGCGGCCGATACGGCCTCCCCGCTGTTCACATGCGTGCGCCGGAAGCGATACTCGAGAGACTCCGCCCAGATGTTGCCGAGCTGAAAATTCCAGTAGTCGCAGCGTGGCGGAACCAGATCGATCACCAGGGCTTCGTCTTCGGCGAGCTGCCAGCGCCCCAGCCAGATTCGGATGTTGGGATCGCCTCCAACGATGCGGTGCTGCTCCTCGCTGGGCAGGTGGAAGCTGTTTACCGGCGCGTGCTTGTCGAAGTCGACGACCCAGTCGGCGAACCACTGCGCGCAACCGAGAGCGTACATCGCTCCGCCGAGCAGTTGTCCCCGCACCGACGCCGGATCGAGTGGCGGCAGGTCGCCCTCCCGCTCGATGCATTCGATCTCGAGGTCGACCGGCTGCTCGCGGCTGCGGTCGAGGAAGGTCTGACGCACCAGAATCTGAGACGTGTCGTCGGTCATCCTGAGCCAGTTGCCGGGCTGCTGCTCACGGCTGGCGACGATCTCGAACGAGCCGTCCGGCTCCAGGGTGAGCTCGGAATCGTTGAGGTGTCCGGCGCCGCCGCTGATCGACTTGCGCGCCGCGAAGTTCTGGTTCTGCGCGGCGAAGGAGAGGTAGTGGATGGTACCGCGCTTGCCGCGCACTCGGTAGGTGTTCTTTCCGCTGACCGTGGCCGATACGTAGTAGTTGTCGGGATTGTCCAGCCCCATCTTCACTCCGTCCGGCATGGAGCGGAACATCGGGAACTCCGGTGGGTTGCGCTCGCCAAACGCCATTAAACCGGCGCGCAGTAAGCGCCCCAGGTAACGATGACCTTCGGCCAGCTCGAATGTGTTCGCGCCGATATCCTCGCGATGGAGAACCTCGCCGGCCTGCTTCAAGAGATCGCAGAACTCGCCCCAGGTCTCGCCGGATTCGAGCTGCTTAGCTACGTCGTCCGCCATGCTATTCTTCGACTCTCCCAATGCTCAACGAGCGC
The DNA here is from genome assembly GCA_028282445.1 of Candidatus Binatia bacterium. Lineage (GTDB taxonomy): Bacteria > Desulfobacterota > Binatia > HRBIN30 > CADEER01 > CADEER01. Next base: position 3,435 of record JANQHZ010000122.1, read on the forward strand.
TCGACAGCTCGGTGGCGAGCTTGGTCGACAGCTTGTAGTCGGCTTTTCCATTGGGGCCGCGGAATACCTGCTCGACCGGGTAGATCTCCTTGGGGACCTTGTACCCCGCGATCTTGCTGCGGCAGTGCTCGCGCAGCTCCGCTTCGTCGAGCTCGGCGCCCGCTTCGTGCGGCGACACCAGCGCGACCACCCGCTGCCCCCACTGTGTATCGTCGACACCAACCACCACCGCGTCGTACACCGCCGCGTGAGATTTGAGGGCGTTCTCCACCTCCTCAATGAAGACCTTCTCGCCGCCGGTATTGATGCACACCGAACCACGGCCGAAGATCTTGATGGTGCCGTCGGCGTCGACGGTGGCAATGTCCCCGGTGATCGAGTAGCGCTCGCCGTCGATCTCGACGAAGGTCTCGGCGGATTTAACCGGGTCGCCGTAGTAGCCGACCGGAACGTGACCGCGCAGCGCCACCTTTCCGAACGCTCCGGAGCCCGGCTCGACGACTTTCAGATCGTCGTCGAGCACGGTCGTGCGCTCGTTCATCTCGAAGGTCAAACCCTGGCCAAAACTCTTATGGTCGCCGCCACCTCGCCCCTGGAAACCGGTCTCGGTCGAACCGTAGTTGTCCAACATCATGCAGTTCGGCAGGTACTTCTTGAGCTTGTCCTTGACCGGCTCCGAAAAGATCGCGCCGGCCGAACCGATCACAAAGACGCTCGAGCAGTCGACTCCCTCGCTGGCCGCCTTGCGCTCGAGAGCGTCGGCGATCGGCCGCGCCATCGCATCGCCGACCAGCGAGATGCTCACGATCTTCTCATCGTCGATCAGTCGCACGATCGCATCCGGATCGAAACGCTTCTGGTACACCATGCGATTGCCGGCGAGGAGCGAGATGAACGTCGCGAGCTGGGCGGCACCGTGAATCAGCGGCGCCGCTACCATCATGGTCAGGCCGGCACCGCTCGTACGCGCCTTTTCGAGCAAAGCCTCGAGATCGTCGATATCCTCGCCGATCGGGTCGCCGCCGCCGAAGCAGGCGAAGTAGGCTGCTTTGTGCGGCCACATCACGCCTTTCGGCATACCGGTCGTGCCGCCGGTGTAGATAATGAAGAGATCGTCGTTACTGCGCCCCGAGAAGTTTCGCTCCTCGGCGCCCTGCGACACCGCCTGCTCGAAGTCGATCGAGGCGATCGAGTCGACGTCCCTCTCGGAGCCGTCCTCGACGAAGATCAGCAGCCCGAGATCGGGACAACGGTCGCGGACGCGCGCAATCGGCTCGGCAAATTCGCGATGGTGAACGACCGCCTTGAGATCGGCGTTGCCGAATAGGTATGCGAGCTCGTCGTCCACGTAGCGGTAGTTGATGTTGATTGGAACCGCCGAGACCTTGAACGCCGCGATCATCGTCGTCACGTACTCGATGCTGTTGTACATGTACGTCCCGATATGGTCGCCTTTGCCGATCCCGCGACTGCGAAGGAAATTGGCCAGACGCGTCGCCCGTCGATCGAGCTCGCGGTAGGTAATGCGCGCGCCGTCGCAAACCACGGCCTCGTTGTCCGGCACGGCGTCGGCGATCGCTTCGAATAGATCCGCTATCTGATAGCTCTTCATGATTGGCTCCGGTGGCGCGCCGCCAGTTTAGCGTTGAAAGAAAAACAATTCCTCACCACAGAGGCACAGAGACACCGAGGAGAGAAGCACACAACTGGCCGAATTGCAGGGTCCGCCGATCTCATTCTCGATGGAATTCAGGATTGAGTTCACTTGTCCCGGAAGCCCTGGAATCTCCGTGCCTCTGTGCCTCCTGTGACGCCCTCGTTCAAGGCAGGAGATCAATTTTGGAATCCAAAGGTTTCGTTGAGCCAGGTATACGAAGCGGCAG
>JANQHZ010000126.1 GCA_028282445.1 Candidatus Binatia bacterium
CAAGCCGGTCTTGCGAGTCGGAACGTCCGGTACATATCCACCGTTCTCGTTTGCCGACGGTCGACGGATGAAGGGGATCGAAGTCGACCTCGCCCAGGCCCTGACCAATGAGTTGGGACGCAGCGTTCAGGTGTACCAAGTGCCGTTCCCGAACCTGATCGGCGAGCTGAATGCGGGGCGGATCGACGTCATCATGTCCGGTATGTCGGTGACACCGCGCCGCAAGGAGTTGGTCCGTTTCGTCGACCCCTACCTGGAGATCGGCCAGATGGCGCTGGTGCGCAAGAGCGACGAGAACAACTTTGCCGGCGAGGACTGGACGCGGATGCGCGGCCTGCGGGTTGGGTTCGAGCGCGGCACCACCGGCAGCAAGTACGTCCTCAAGAATCTCAAGCAGATGAGCCCGGTCGAGTTCGCGAACAAGGAAGACGGGCTCGCCGCTCTGAAGAGCGGAAAGATCGACGTGCTGGTCCACGACGCACCATTCGTATGGGAAGTCGTCGGGTCGCCGCAGAATCCGAGCGAAGAAGTGGTCGGTCGATTCAACCTGTTGACCGACGAGAAACTCGCCTGGGCGGTTCGCAAAGACGATGTCGACCTGCTCGCCGAGCTCAACGGCGTCGTCGGACGCTGGAAGGACAGCGGCGCGATCGACGCGGTGCTCGACAAGTGGATCCGGGTGAGGAAGATATCGCGACCGGTTCCGTGAGGCGCGTTGCGCCGTGAGGCGTGAGGGCGTGAGTCTATCACGGTATCACGCCCGGGCTCCCCATGCCCTCACGCCCCACGTCCTCACGCCTCACCTCCTCACGCTCTCACGCCCTCGCCACCTGCACCGGGATTCCGTTCACGACCGCGTTGCCGGAGGGCGCGTCGACCATCTCTCCCGGCGCGAGGAGATTGTTGTTTGCGCCTGCGTAGCGGCGAGCGACCTGCATTCTGATCTGGTCGCTGTCGTGTCCCCAGCCGTGCGGGAGGCTGACGACTCCGGGCATCATCTCGTCCGAGACCTCGACGGCGACCTCGATCGCGCCGGCCGACGAGCGAACCGTTGCGCGGCCGCCGTCGGTGACCCCGGCGGAGTCGGCGTCGCTCGGGTGGATCAGCAGCGTGCAGCGGTCTCGCCCTCGCACCAGCTTCTCGACGTTGTGCATCCAGGAGTTGTTGGAGCGCAGGTGGCGCCGGCTTACGAGCAGGAGCGAGTCGTCGCCGCGTGCGAGCCGCTTGCTCAGTCGAGGCAAATCGTCGGTGATGTAGGAGGGCGCGACGTCGATCTTCGAGTCGATGGTTTCCAGTACTTCGGGGAGGCGAGGTTCGAGAGGGCCGAGGTCGACGCCGTGCGGAAAGGTCTTGAGGCGTTCCAAGCTCAGACCTTCGGCGTCCTTTCCGTAACCTTCGCCGTAGGGCCCGGTGCGTAGCAGCAAGTCGGTCATTCGATCCGGACCGCGGCCGGCGGTCGCCGCGACGATCTCGCCGGCGTCGCGTTGGTACAAGACGTGCCCTTCGACTTTGGTGAGGGCGTCGACCAACCCGGTGAAGAAAAGGTCGTCGAGCACGTCGGTGTCGACCTCTTCGGCCTTCTGACCGCCGACGATTCCGGCCAAGGTCAGGAGAATCTGCCATTCAGCGGGCCGTGGCTCGGGCAAGTCGAATACCGCCGGCGAGTAGTGGGCGCCGTTGCGGACCGACCATCCCCAAATCAGGTCGCCGCAATGTGCCTGCTCGAGAGCTGAAGCGCCGGGAAGAATGACGTGGGCGTGGCGGGTGGTCTCGTTCACATAGTTGTCGAGACTGACCATGCAATCGAGCTGGGGTAGGGCGCGGTCGAGCTTGCCGGCGTCCGGAGCGCTGATCGCCGGATTCCCGGCGATCGTGATCAATGCGCGGATCCGGCCCTCGCCGGGTTCGGCGATCTCCTCCGCCAGGCAGGACACCGGGTATTGGCCGAGGACTTCCGGAGCACCTCGAACCCGGCTCTTGTATCTTCCGAAGGTGAAGCCGTCGGCGAACTCGGGTGGACGCATGGTGGCGAGCGATCGCACCGCGGGGTTGGCGAACATTGAACCGCCCGGTCGGTCGAGGTTGCCGGTGACGATATTGAGCACCTCGACCAGCCAGGAGGCGAGGGTTCCGAACTCTTGGTTGCAGGTACCGATGCGGCCGTAAACGACGGCGTTTGAGGCAGCGGAAAGCTCGAGCGCCAGCGCGCGTATCGTCGTGGCCGAGATCGCGCACGTCTGCTCGACCGCTTCGGGAGTGAAGGCGCGACACAGCTCGGGGAGCTTTTCGATGCCGCGAGCGTGCCGGCTCAGGTGTTGCGGATCGACGCGCTCCTCCGTCACCAAGACGTTCAACATTGCGAGCAGGAGGGCGGCGTCGGTGCCGGGACGGATCGGTACCCACTGGTCGGCGCGTTCGGCGGTAGCGGTCCGCCGAGGATCGACTACGACGACCTTGCCGCCGCGCTGGCGGATTGCGTCGATCTTGCCGAGCACGTCCGGGGTGGCCATCAGTGACCCCTGCGAAGCTGCCGGATTGGCGCCGAGGATCAGCATGTGGCTGGTACGGTCGATGTCGGGCACGGGAATGGTCCACATGCCGCCGTACATCGAGGCGGCGACGACGTTCTTCGGCCACTGGTCGACGGTGCCGGCCGAGTAGAGCTTGGTGATCCCGGAGAGCGGGACGAACGCACCGGCGTAGCGCGAGAGAGAGTAGTTGTGTGCTGTCGGGTTACCGATGTACGCCGCGAGCGCGTCGACACCGTCTTGCTCGATGACCGGACGGATCAACCGCTCGACCTCGGCGAAAGCCTCCGGCCAGGTGGCTTCACGCCACTCGGATCCGTTGCGCACGAGCGGGGTGCGCAGCCGGTCCGGGTCGTGGTGAAGGTCGCCGAGCGCGGCGCCCTTTGGACAGATGTAGCCGCGGCTCCATACGTCTTCGTGGTCGGGACGAATTCCGGTGACGCGGTCCTCTTCGACGGTGATCTCGAGGCCGCACATGGCCTCGCAGAGCGTGCAGGTATGCAGGTGTGTTTCGGGCATCGGTCGACCTTATCGGAGCGCGTCGTTGGCGATCAATGTCGCTTGCCTGGGCGTGGTCGGTCGGTTTGATTGCGAGCCTCACAACACGCCGCCGCCACGGGACGAGTTGTCGCAAACTGAATCACACCGAGATGAGGGAGTGCTCATTTAGGCTGAGGCGAAGGCGAGGCGAAGGCTGAGGATGGTAGGACGCATCGGGCGCGGTGGCAGCGCAGGCGACTAACGCAGTGCGTTATGCAGCCGGGCGCCGGTCGGCGTGGGTCGGGGTTCATCCTGTGCTTGTCGAGCCGCAGCTCGGCAAGCGGGGAAGGCCGCCAAATTCGGTCGGGAAGGTCCGAATTCGCGACGATGTCTTTGCTTGAACGATGGTATCGCGAGAAGTTAAGACAACTGGCTCGGCTCGATTGAATTTTGGGGGAGGGTGCGAGGTGGCGTCACTCCCTGTGCACGAAAGGAAATATGGATGGTGACAGAAGCACCCGGTATCCGAAGGGTTGGGCGCGTCGTCGGCCTTGCCGGCAGCGTAGCTTGGGCGGTGTGGCTGGGAGGGCCGCTGCTCGCAGGCGCCGCCTCTGTCGGTGAAGCGATTGGCCAGGAGGTCCAAGCGAACGGCGCCTCGGCGGCTTCACAGGACAAGATCGACAAGCTCAGCGATGACACCGAGGTACTGGCCGCGGAGTATCGCTCGGCCCTGCAGAGTACGCGTTCGTTGGAAGTCTACAATCGGCAACTCGAAAGCCTGATCGCCTCGCAGGAAAAAGAAGTCGAGTCGCTCAACAATCAGATCGAGCGGATCACCGAAGTCGGACGCGAGATCATGCCGCTGATGCTGCGCATGATCGACTCGCTCGAAAAGTTCGTTGAGCTCGACGTTCCGTTTCTGGAAGAGGAGCGCGCCGACCGCGTCCAGCAGCTTCGCGACATGATGGATCGCGCCGACGTCACGATTTCGGAGAAGTACCGGAGGCTGCTCGAATCCTACCAGATCGAGTACGACTACGGTCGCAACATCGAGTCGTACAGCGGCGAGCTTACCGAGGGAGGACGAACGCGAACGGTCGACTTCTTGCGAATCGGTCGCCTCGCGTTGTTGTACCAGACCCTCGACGGCCAGGAGAGCGGTACTTGGAACCAGGCGGAACGCAAGTGGGAACAGCTGGGTGACGAGTATCGCAGCGCGGTCAAGCAGGGAATCCGCATGGCTCGCAAACAGGTGGCGCCAGACTTGGTTCGGATTCCCCTGCCGGCGCCGGAGGCGGTGCAATGATGTCGGGCGTCAAGCGAAGTCCGATCGCAGTTCTTTGTGCCACGGTCCTCGCGGCCGGCGTTGCCACTGCGCAAGAGCCGAAGTCGTTGGGGCAGTTGCTCGAACAGATTCGAAAAGGTTCCTCGGCCGAGCGCGCCGAAAACCAACAGCGAGAGCAAGAGTTTCGCGCGGCAAAGGAAAAGCAGAAAGAGATGCTGCTGGCGGCTCGCGCCAACAAGGCGGCGGCCGAGGCGAAATCGAAAGAGCTGGAACAGGTCTTCGAGGAGAAAGAGAAGCTGCTGCCGGAGCTGCAGGAAAGCCTGCGGACTCGCCTCGGTACGCTCGGCGAGCTCTTCGGTGTGGTCCGGCAAGTTGCCGGAGATACCGCTGGGTTCGTGCGGCTTTCGCTGATCTCGACTCAGATCCCGGGCCGCGGCGAGGTGCTGGATCGACTGGCCGAAAGCACCGAGCTGCCGTCGGTCGAGGATCTCGAGAAGCTGTGGTTCGTTCTGCAACAGGAGATGACCGAGACCGGCCGGGTCACCCGGTACAATCACACGGTGGTGAGCGCCGACGGGTCCGAGAGCGACCGCGAAGTGGTCCGGGTGGGCGTCTTCAACGTCGTGTCCGGCGACGAGTATCTCCGCCTCGACGATGACACCGGTAAGATCGTCGAGTTGGCGCGCCAACCCGCGCCGCGCCACCGCACGCTGGCGAAGAAGTTCACCGCGGCGCAGAGCGGACTGAACGCGTTTTCGGTGGACCCGTCGCGCGGCGTGATTCTCAGGATGCTGGTGCAGAACCCGACGCTACAGGAGCGAATCCAGCAGGGTGGGCTGGTCGGCTACATCATTATTGGACTTGGCGCGATCGGTGTTGCGATCGCCCTCTATCGTTTCATCTATCTCGGGATCGTCGGTCGCAAGATCAAGAGCCAGGCCAAGCGTGAAGAATACGACGACGGCAACGCCCTCGGGCGCGTTCTCGCCGTATACGAAAGCAGCGCCAATGCCGACGTGGAGACTCTCGAGCTCAAGCTCGACGAAGCGATCCTCAAGGAGACGCCCGCTCTCGAGCGCGGCAACGCTCTGGTACGCGTGCTGTCCGTCGTGGCCCCGCTCCTCGGACTGCTTGGAACGGTCACGGGAATGATTCAGGTCTTCCAACAGATCCAACTGTTCGGAACGGGCGATCCGAAGCTGATGGCGGGCGGAATCTCGATGGCTTTGGTGACGACGGTCTTGGGGCTCGTCATGGCGATCCCACTGGTCCTCTTGCACAGCGTCCTGAGCGGTCGCACCAAGGCGTTGGTGCAGATTCTCGAGGAGCAGAGCGCCGGAATCATCGCGCGGCACGCCGAAAAGGGAAGCGTACGTGCAGAATCTCATTGACGGCTTCGTAGCGATCCGGGATTTCCTGGAGCTGGGAGGCAATGTCTTGTTCGCGATCATGATCGTGACGTTCGTCATGTGGGCGCTCATCCTCGAGCGTTTCATGTACCTGCGCACCGGTTACCGATCGGCGGTCAATCAGGTTCTGGAGGAGTGGCGCGGTCGCACCGACCACACTTCGTGGTACGCCCAGCAGATCCGGCGCGAGCTGGTTTCGCGCATGGCGATGGCGCTGGATCGAGGCATTCCCTTGATCAAGACCTTGGTTGCCTTGTGCCCGCTCCTGGGACTGCTCGGTACCGTGACCGGGATGATCGAGGTCTTTCAGGTGATGTCCGTTTCGGGAAGCGGCAATCCGCGCGCGATGGCCTCGGGTGTGTCCAAAGCGACCATTCCCACCATGGCCGGCATGGTGGCGGCGATCTCCGGATTGATCTTCAGCGTCCAGCTCGAGCGACGCGCCAAGAGCGAAGCCGAGTGGGTTGCCGACGAGCTGCGACCCGAGGACTGAGCCAGCGAACGGAATAGGAACCCACGAATGCGACGCAAATACCGCCAAACCGAAGAAGAGTCCGAGGTGAATCTGACGCCGATGCTCGACGTCGTTTTCATCATGCTGATCTTCTTCATCGTCACCGCATCCTTCGTCAAAGAATCCGGCATCGAGATCAATCGCCAATACGCTTCGCAGGCGGAAGAGAAGAAGTCGGCCAATATTTTCATCGCGATCGCCGAAAATGGGCAGGTGTGGATCGACAAGCGCATGGTCGACGTTCGCGCGGTGCGGGCCAATATCGAGCGCCTGCACGCCGAGAATCCGCAGGGCTCGGTCGTCATTCAAGCCGACCGCGGGTCGAAGAACGGCAT
>JANQHZ010000172.1 GCA_028282445.1 Candidatus Binatia bacterium
ATACGAGGTTCGCACCGTGCGTTCGAGAATGCGATCGAGCTCCCGGAAGAACCTGCGATCGCCAGCGTCTTCGCACTGCTCCGTATTCGAGCGCAGAGCTCCGACCGCGCCTGCGAGGTCGCGGGCGCGCTGATTCTCGTTGACCATCGGGATGCGTGGGTCGAACTTGGTCTCGAACGCTCGCACGAAAGCTTGGGTTGCCGCCAGGTTGCGGACCAGTGCGCCGCGGGCATCGCCCCGGTTGGCGTCGCCGCTCAGGTCGGCCAGCGCGACAAAGGCGCGCAGTAAGTCGATCGCCGCCGCGCCGAGAGCGCATCGCCACGAAAGCGAGCTCAGCTCGTCGCACTCGACGGTGCCCGCGCGGATCGCCTCGACGAGATCGACGAGATTGCTCGCATCCAGCTTCCCCTCGCCGCCGAGCTCAACCGCGATCTCGTGGGTTTCGCTCGCCTCCGACGCCGACTCGGAATTGTGCCGGAGAATGCGGAGTCCCAGATCGTCGATCGCCGATACCAGCTGATTGAACGCGCCCGGCTCGCGGGTGGTAGGGATGCGCAGGGTAAATCGACGACTGCTGGTCTGATCGGGCCGCAGCTCGACGCCTACCGCCTGGTCGGGTCCAGAGCTCGGCGGCGGTGCATCGCGGGGGGGGATTGTGACATCCGCGGCTGTCGGCGCGCTGGAATGGTCCACGACCGGCGCTTCGCGCCAGCTCGACAATACCTTGCGAGCTTGCGCGGCGATGTCCTCGAGCGTCTCCGGACGGAGCGTCTCCGGGTTGAGATCCAACGTGTAGTGCACGCGGGCTACGGCCAGGTCGTCGCTGACGAAGTGCTGGGCGAGGATGTTCCCGTGATCGCGCACGATGCGGGAGATGCGCTCGGTGTCGTTGCGCGCGAGGTGCTGGCGCGGCGCCACGACCGTCATGAAGCTGAGTGCGCCGGCGTCGGGGCGCGCCGCGAACGCGCGAACCCGAAAGCCGGGTTGTTGGCTAGAAATCAGCACCAGGCCGACCAACGCGGTGATGTCGGCGATGCCCGCTCCGAGCACAAGGTCGATGGGGAGGCCGTCGAAAACCGCGGCCGCGGATTCATGATCCACGGCGCCCTGCTCGGTGCGCAAGGAGGCGATCACCTCGGAGTAGACCTCACGGGCCAACGGCGCGCCGCCGCTCGGGGCGCGTCGCGCTTTCGCGTTGATCGCGCCGGCGATCCGGTAGGCGCGCGGGTCGCGGGCCGCCGCGTGGGTGGGGCGTACGCGTACTTCGTCGAGGTACTCGCCGATGTTGATCGGATCCTGGGCTCTCGTCTTGAACACGGCGACGTTGCTGTCCGCGATGTCGCCGTCCCACGGTTGTTCGAGTCCGGCGGTTGGCTCGCTGTAGATCCCCAGCGCGCGAGTCGCCGTTCCGTCGGGGCCGACCTCCTCGACGCCGGCGAGGTCGAATCGCCCGTCCGCAAGCCAGCTGAGGAAGCTCGCGACCTCGGCGTCGGCCGATGGGCCGGCGGCCAGGCGTTCGCTCAATTGTTGCAACTCCGACAAGAGCGGGCCGGAATCTTGGCGGGTCCGGCCAAGTGCATCGAGGTGTTGTCGAACGGCGCTTTCGAGCGCGGACGGGTTGTCGACGCCGCTCAGCTGCAGGTGGACGAGGCATTCGTCGGAGTGGCCGGTGCCGGCGGCGATGGCGACGGCGAGCCCGGTCGGATCGCGTCTGACCGAGAAACTCGCGCTGACCAGCGCTTCGATCTGGACTTCCAGCCGCTCGACCACCCCACAGATGGTGTTGACGAGACCGGCTTGATCGTCGGTAGCGACCTCGAGCACGACATGTTCGGCGCTCCAACCATGTTCGGCCGCGGTCGGAGCGTAGACTCGGATCGCGAGCGGCGAGCTCAGGCGGTCGCACAGGAAGCGGCATGCGCCGAGAGTGAGTCCGGCGAGGTCGGCCGTCGACAATGAACTTTCGACCAGCCGCGCGTTCGGCAGAAACTGCTTGGCGAACGCGGACACCAGCGCGATCTCCTCCGACGAGACGCGGGTCTGCAACTCGCCGATGACCGAGGTCGCGGCGGCGGATCGTTGCGCGGTGGGGCCTTGTTCCCCATCCTCCTGGCGCATCAGCTGCGCGATCGCTTTGTGAAAACGAGCCATACCGCCGCACGATCGTTGTCGTCACCGATTCCCGGTCGATGATCCCCGGCACTCTGCCCCGCGCTGGCCGGAAACGTCAATCCGGAGAGCGTCGTGCTCGCGCCGCCAGCCGGACGGGAGTTGCGCCGATAGATCCGGGGGGATCCAGGGGCCTGGCAGCACGGTCAAATCGCTGCATTGGCGGCGCCGGGCGCGAACGACTGCCGCGTCGACGAGTGCCGCCAGCACTTCGCTCGAATCGGCAACCAACGCCAACATCTGAGCCCGATTGCCGGCAGTGAGATCTCGCGTGTAGCTGATGTGAACCACGCCCCGG